>JBBJOK010000141.1:2544-7501 GCA_037721545.1 Chitinophagaceae bacterium | reverse complement strand
TTTCATTAAGAAAAGCAGCTCCTAAAAGCACAGCCACAATCGGATTGATGTATGCGTAAATAGAAGCCAGGGCTGTAGGTAAATGTTGAAGTGCATATATGTAAGCAACAAAAGTTAACACTGAACCAATAACTACCAGATAACCTATAGCCCACCAGGATGTGGCAGGAATTTCAGTTACGGTAATCGTATTCCCCGAAACCTGAGCCACCAACAAGATTACAATACCAGAAATAAGCATTTGAAATCCTAAACTGAAATACGGATTAAAATTTATAGCCTGCTGCTTTGTGTAAAGCGTGCTAAATGCCCACGAAATGGTGGCGCCTAAGGATAGCAAAATCCCAAATGTAAAGTCCGGGTTTAAAAAATCTTTCAGGTGTTCATAAAAAATAATACATACGCCACCAAAGCCCATTAATAATCCCAGTAATGCCTGCTTTGGTAATCGTTTACCATTTATCATTGTAATGATAACAAGCCATAAGGGAAAGATAGCTCCCATTATCGCACCCAGCCCGCTTGGAATAAATTTTACTCCCCATGTGCTTAGCGCATTGCTGAGCATAAACGTTAAAAAACTCATTACAAAAATAGCTATCCATTGTTTTCCTTTGGGCCAGGGATGTTTTTTAAAAAGAAAATATGCAATGTATAAAACTGCACCGAATAATTGCCTGATAGCAATTATTTGCAAGGCAGGTACATCTCTAACGGCCTCTTTGGATGCAAGCCATGTTGTACCCCAAAAAATGCTTACCCACACCAGAGCAAACATCGCTTTGTTTGTTGTGGAAGTAGCGTGTTTTTTATCAGAATAATATTTTTGAGTAAAATATTTCTGCATGCCGCTAATGTTTAAAATGGCGCATGCCCGTTAAAACCATTACAAGGTTATTTTGTTTGCAATATTCAATAGAATCTTTATCACGAATAGATCCGCCGGGTTGTATAAACGCTGATATACCTGCACTATGAGCAATTTTTACGCAATCGTCAAAAGGGAAAAAAGCATCACTTGCCAACACAGCTCCATTTAAATTAAAATTAAATTGTCTTGATTTTTCAATTGCTTGCCGGAGTGAATCTATTCTGGAGGTTTGTCCGCAGCCTTTGCCAATTAGCTGCATTCCTTTCACCAGGGCAATAGCATTGCTTTTTAAATGCTTACAGATGATGTTAGCAAAAGCTAAATCATCTTTTTCATTTTGCCTAGATTCTCTTCCACCTGTTTCATTCCATTTAGTATAATTTCCATCATCAGTTTGTTGGGTAAGCGTGCCGTTTAAAATTGATTTAGACTGATATGTGGAATGGCTTTTGTTTTTATGCACCAGTATAATTCTATTCTTTTTGCTTTTTAATATATCAAAAGCTTCGGTATTAAAAGAAGGGGCGATTAAAACTTCAAAAAATAACTCGTTAATTGCCAAAGCAGTTTCTTTATTAATCTCACTGTTAGCAACCAATACTCCACCAAATGCACTTTCGGTATCGCCTTGTAAAGCTGCGTCCCATGCATCTTTAATGCTTTGCCTAACTGCAATACCACATACGTTTGTATGTTTTATTATAGCAAAACAAACAGCATGGGGTACTTGTGAAATTGATGAAGATTTTAAATCATCTATCAACTCTATTGCAGCATTAATATCTACTAAATTATTGTAAGAAATTTCCTTTCCATGTAACTGACTAAATGATTCATTAAAATCCCCATAAAAAAAAGCCTGTTGATGAGGATTTTCTCCATAACGCAAAGGGGTTTTATGGCTATAGAAGGGATTGTGAAAATTGGTTTTATTAAAATAATTAGAGATCGCGATATCGTAACCAGTACAAACATCAAACGCTTTAATTGCAAAACTTTTACGTTCCTCTAAAGTAGTTTCACCGGTTGTTTCAATCAGAATTTTTTCCAATATTGAATAATCATTTTTTGAGGCAATCACCACCACATCTTGGAAATTTTTTGCAGCGGCTCTTATCATCGATGGCCCGCCGACATCAATTTTTTCAATTATTGCAGTTTCGTCATTTGTTGAACGTACTGTTTCTTCAAAAGGATATAAATCGACAATAACCAGATCAATTTCAGGAATATTGTGCTGTGTCATTTCTTCAACATCTTGTTCATTACTCCTTCTGCCGAGGATACCGCCAAATATGGATGGATGAAGGGTTTTAACCCTGCCACCTAATATTGATGGATACGTGGTAAGCGATTCAACAGCAACACATCTTAAACCGGCTTCTTCAATAAATTTTTGCGTACCACCTGTAGAATAGATCTTTATCTCAAGTGAACTTAACAGGTGAAGAATATTTTGAAGGCCATCCTTATTAAAAACAGAAATAAGGGCAGTTTTGATTTTTTTATTCATGTGAAAGGGGAATTCTAAAAGTCCAAAACAAATGCTCCGTTTTCCGGAACTGAAAAGCAACGCAAATGTAGTTCTTCACAATCTTTTTTCCATTTGGCAATTTTCCACAATGGGTTAGAAGCATCAAAAATAAACTGGCTGCAATCAAAAATCTTTGCCAATTGCGGAATATATAGCGTTGGGTTTTTTGAAATTATAATGTAATCAAGTTGTATTTTTTGTTCAGCAGGTTGTATTACCACTGAGCGGTCAATCAATAATATCTTTTTGTTATTAAATTGATAGAAATTATTATTCTGATGCAACGTGGGCAACGACTCAACTTTCTTATTAACTTGAAAACTTGTTCTACCAGGTTTTAAATGAAAGTTTTGCAGTACTCCATCAACTAACAATACTGAATCTCCAATAAATTTATAAGAATTGCTATTTATAAAATCAATTGCCTGGTGCTGTGGTACATTATAAACTATTAGCTTTTGCTGTTTTAACGCCTTCCAATTTGCATAAGTAATCAAAGCAGAGAATGCTAACAGTGAATAAAGAGAAAGTTTAAAAGTCTTTTTATTTTTATTCAGCAGCCAATAACCAATCAATGCAATAAAAACGTATAAAAGGATAGTAGCAAACGTTGATATGGAAATTCCATCCCAAACAGAAAATGGAAGGCTGTTAAACCACAAAATAATTTTATTCATTACCCATATAAGCCACCAGGTAAGTTTACCAACATACAAGCCAACAAAAGGTATCCATGCAAAAGAGACTAAAAATATTTCCACAAATAATATGAGACTTGAAAATGGAACCAACAAAATATTAGTAAATAAAAACAATGTCGGAAATTGGTGAAAATAGTACAGGCAAACAGGGAAGGTTAACAGCTGAGCCGCCAAAGTAACTGTTATCAATTGCCAGATTGCGTTTACCCATTTATTTTTGATATAAAGTTGATGGTAAATCGGTTTTTGGAATATAACTATCCCTAACACTGCGAGGTAAGAAAGTTGGAAGCCTACATCCCAGAGATAATACGGATTATAACAAAGAAGCAAAAATGCTGATGCAGCGATGGAATTATATATTGATGAACCCCTGCTAAAATTTTGTCCTATTACGATGCATGAGAACATTACCGACGCTCTTAGAATAGAGGCTGAACCTCCGGTTAGCAACGCAAATAGCCAAAGGCATGATAGTATCAAAACTACCTTTATAATTTTTGATCTTTTTATAAGAGGTATTTTATTAAAAATCCAAATAAGCATTACGTAGATCAACCCTAAATGCATTCCGGAAATTGCAATAATATGAACCACCCCGGTATTGCTATAGGCTTGTACCAAATCCTTATCAAGGTCTTGCGTATAACCAATGAGCAGTGCTTCAGCAATGGCTAGCTGGTCATCATCTTCCTTCATATTTATTTGCAGGGTAGTTAAAACATTTTGCCTTGCCGTAAAAAGAAATTGTTTGAATGAATTTATATGTGGCTTATCTAGCAAAACCCAATCGCTGTTTTTTAAAAATACATTGTGAAATATTTGCCTGAAAGCTGAATATCGTTGATAATCAAAAGCGCCGGGGTTGCCTGAATTTTTTATAGGTTGCAATCTTTTATTTATAATAATTCTATCCCCATACTGCAACTGAGGTGGATTAGCAGAGTCTTTCTCAAAATAAATAATGATCTTACCGGAAGTATATCTTACCGTGTTATTCTGTAAAATATTCTCAATTAAACACTCGGCTTTATAAGATTTATTTTTTTGAACTAACGGTTCATTTATGGTTGCTATTATATAATCGCTATCGTGATAAGCACTGGCAAACCAATTATTATTATGGCGAATATCTTTTTGATAGGTGATAAATAATCCAACCGAAATCAGCATTAGGTTAAAAAGAAATCCCTGGAGCATCTGTAAATTAAAACGCAGGGATAAGGGCAATAATTCAAATGCAATAAAAGCGATCCCGAAACATATTATTGCCAAAATAATTTGGGGTAAAGGAAACTGAAAATACCATTGCAATAGGATACCACTAATAACAGGGATAAGCAGGCGTATAAATGGAGCTTTTTTCCAAAGGGGAATCCAAAGAGAAGACATACATAATTATGAACCCTTAAAATAAGAATACTTTGTAACTTCCTTTAAATATTGCAATGAAATATATTCTCACGATTCTACTCTTCAGCATTTTAGCAACCAGCTGTGAAAGCACTAATAACATATATTTAGTGCGGCATGCTGAAAAAAGCACTGAACCTGCAAATGATCCGCATCTAACCATTGAAGGAAAACAAAGAGCAGAAACATTAAAAGATCTGTTGAAAGATAAAAAGATAAAAGCCATTTTTTCTACTGAAACAAATCGCACAATACAAACAACAACTCCTCTTGGCAGATTAATCAATATTCCCATACAACATTATGGTAACGACTCGCTGCCTGGTTTTCTACAAAGCGTTATCAGCAGCAAAAAAAACGTATTGATTGTTGGCCATAGTAATACGTTAATCCCTATGATTGGAAGCTTAAATTTGCCGTATGCTATAAAAAATATTG
>JBBJOK010000141.1:0-2444 GCA_037721545.1 Chitinophagaceae bacterium | reverse complement strand
AGATGATAATATTTCTTGAATTAATAAGGACGGGATTGAATATAGGCATTTAGATCATCTCTACTCGCCTGGCTGGGAAACAGTTCAAAAAGCTGGGTAAAATTTGTTGGGTCGGTAACCCTGCTCCATGAAAGCTTTGCTAATTCCAACCGGTCAACTTCAGAAGAAATTATTGATAATAATTGTCTTATTTGCGCAGTACTGTAAAAATAACTGCTATTACTTAGTGCGGCTTTAACATCCCTAACCTTGCTCCATGGCAAAATATGATTACTGGAAATCTGTAATACCTGTGCGAAATTAGCATCAGACATTGGGGTTCTCAAATTGGTCTGTACAGTAGTTCCAGTACCACCATTTTGTATCACATAGTTATTCAGGTCATTTCTGCTGGACTGATTATTTAACACATCATACAAAGAAGAGAAATTCGCAGCATCTGAAACTCTTGCGTAAGATAATTTAGCTAAAGCAAGTCTATCATTTTCGGCATTCACCAATAAAAGTAATTGTCTTATTTGCATTGTGCTGTAATAACCAGTCGTATTAAAAGCATCTCTTACAACATTAAATTTTCCAGCCTGGTTCCATTGCGCATTCACTTTTTGCACTACCTGATTAAATTGATAATCAGCCATTGGATTTCTTGTATTATTCGGATTATTTGTATTTTGATTATTTGTATTACCAGAAATTAAATCATTCAATTCATCCCTGCTCGACTGGTTATAAAAAAGATCATATAATGATGTAAAGGAAGATGGATTGGATACTTTTGCATAAGATTGCTTAGCTACAACAACTCTATCAGTTTCTGCATTAATTATTGATAAAAATCGACGAATCTGTGCAGTGCTGAAATATCCTGTTGCATTATTTATAGCATTGCTAACTGATATTACCTTATCTGACTGATTGTTTTGTCTATTTGCATATTGCAACAATTGGTTGAATTGATAATCTGTCATTGGAGTTCTATTCGAGCTATTATTGTTATTCCAATTTCCATTATTACCAGCGTTATTGTTAGAATTATTCCGGATAAAAATATCCATTTCATTTTTACTGTTTTCACTTGTAAATACTTCATATAGCTGGGTAAAACTTGCAGGATCAGTTATCCGTGGATAAGCTAATTTAGCTAATGCCAATTTATCCGCTTCGGAACTTAACAAGGATAGTAACTGACCGGCCTGTTCGGTAGTAAAGTTATTTGAGGTATTAAGAAAAGCTGTTCTGATTGCTGCTACCTTAGATGACTGAAGATATTTACTACGCACACTTTGCAACAGTTGTTCAAATTTTGCATCAGACATTGGCGAGATATTATTTTGTTGATTATCGTCCTGATAAACCTCGTTTTCATTTTGCCTTTCACTAAAAGTAACACGGCCGTTACCGTTTATTCTAATATCCATATCGTAGCCCTGCCTAATTTGAAATGTTTTAGAATAAATGGCAGTTCCATAAGGCTTCTTATTAGTTTGGTTTCTGTAAGTACCACTATTAGCCCTTAGTCTGTAAACGGAAATGGTATGAGAACCTACCCGTTGATTGCTTAATGTAATTTCCCTCCTTCCAGAGTTAACTGGATATGTACTACTATTTGAGTAATAGCTGGTTCCATCCAATACAGCCTGGTAGTTAATATTTTTATTTGCCCCGTTAAAAATGAGGGTAATTGATTGCGCTGTAACTGAAAGGGTTATGAAACCGCTTAACAGAACAATTAGAAATTTCTTCATAAAATATTTTTTTTAATTAATACCGTACCTTAAACAAAGTCTGTACCAGTTAAAAAAAAGTTGCAGGGAGGATGTTAATTTATTGATTTTACACAAAGATATTTTTACATAAACCCATAATCAAGTACGCGGCGCAGATATTTTTTATTTTGGATGATCCAGGTTACTTCATAGCTACCAGTCTTGTCTTTGCAAAATAAATATAGGTAATATCTAAATGGATTGGCAGACCGGTAGATCCCGTTTGTCGTACGTTGTGTGCCCTTATCTGAATAATCAAAATTTAAATTATGCAAATCGGCGTAAGCGGCAGGGGGTATTGTAACCGTGTCTTTCCCAATTAAAATAGTAATACTATTTATAGATGTTTTGGGCAGGGTGCTGTAACCTCCATAATATGTTTTTTTGTCAATTCTAATCAGGTAACCTTCATCATAATCGAGCCTGCGTTTACCTGCTACAAATGGAGCAGTAGTAATAGTTGCTTTAATGTCGGGGGCTTCAAAGGTCATAAAATCAGGCCCAATAGCAGTGAAAGATATTTTTTTAAGAGGCTCTTTTTTTATTCCTACGTCTATTCCAGAAAAAGTAAAAGTTGAAAGTTCTGCTTTTAGTTCCTGAGGTATTTTTGCAAAAGTTTCAGTCTTTCTACGGGTATCCTGATATTCATAATTTTTTTTAGGTTTTTGAATATCCTGC
>JBBJOK010000140.1:0-7585 GCA_037721545.1 Chitinophagaceae bacterium | reverse complement strand
GATCATATTAATTTATTGCCTGATAATCCTATACGGGGTTTGGGGAATGAATTCGGCAATCGGTTTGTAGACATGAGCCAGCCATACGACACGGAACTTCAGAAAAGTTTTGAAACGTCTTTCAAAAAACATAATGTAAAAATAAAAAAAGGTGTTTACGTTTCTGTTATGGGGCCTAACCTGGAAACAAGAGCAGAATACAAGTGGTTAAGAAGTATGGGTGCTGATATGGTGGGGATGAGCACAGTGCCTGAAGTAATTGTTGCCAACCAGCTTGGTATTAAGTGTGCTGCCATTTCTGTAATAACGGATGAATGCGATCCTGATAATTTGCAACCTGTAAACATTGATGAAATAATTGAAGTGGCAGGTAAAGCAGATGCAAAGCTTTCTAACCTCTTATATGAAACTATTAAGCAATTACAATGAAGCAGGCAGTTTTAATTTTTGCATAGAACTTAATACATGGTGAAGTAAAAACAAGGCTTGCAGAAACTATAGGAGATGATAGAGCCTTTTCTGTTTACAAGGAACTTTTGCAGCATACAATTGATATAACCAAAAATATAGATGCGGATAAAATTGTTTTTTATTCAAACAACATAGACGAGAAAGACATTTGGGCACATGAAACATATAAAAAACAAATGCAAAAAGGAAATGATTTAGGAGAAAGAATGCTAAATGCTTTTGAATATGCTTTCAAAAATGGATATGAAGAAGTGGTTATTATAGGTACGGATTGTTTTGAACTTACTTCATCAATAATTAATGATGCCTTCTCATTTTTAAAAGATCATGAAATTGTTATAGGTCCTGCTGAAGATGGTGGCTATTATTTATTAGGCATGAAAAAATTATATCCTGAATTGTTTCAAAATATTTACTGGAGCACAGAAAATGTATTACTGCAAACTATTGCTGTTTGCACTAAAGTAAATATAACCTACCATCTATTGCAGCAATTGTTAGATGTAGATGAAGAAAAAGATTTGATTAAAACAAAATTTGCTCTGACTAATAAATCTGACTAATAAATAAACGGCAATCAATACTTATCCATAATCTATGATAAGCATTATCATTCCTGCATATAATGAAGGGCAACAGATAGCTGAAACAATAAGTAAAATTCATGCTGCCAAAGGGCAGTTTCCTGTTGAAATAATTGTTGCAGATGGGGGAAGCATCGATAATACTTCAGAAATAGCTGCTGAATGCAATGCAATAACAATTTTAAGTGAGATAAAAGGAAGAGCAGCCCAAATGAATAAAGGTGCATCCATTGCTAAAGGTGAAATTCTATACTTTCTTCATGCTGATAGCATTCCACCAAAAAACTTTACTGCTTACGTAATGGAAGCAATAGACAAAGGATTCAGTAGCGGTTGCTTCAGGCTTTGTTTTGATTATTCTCATTGGTTCCTAAAAGCCAATAGCTGGTTTACAAGGTTCGATGTAAATGCAGTTCGCTTTGGCGACCAAAGTTTATTTGTAACAAAAGATGGTTTTAATAAAAGCGGTGGTTTTAACGAAAGTCTTTTGATGATGGAAGATCAGGAGATTATTCATAGGATAAAGAATTATGGAAAATTTATAGTTATGAATGCTGAAATAAAAACTTCAGCAAGAAAATATTTAGACAATGGTATTTACAGGTTGCAGGCAATTTTCTTTCGTATCTGGTTTTTATATTATCTCGGATATTCGCAGGAACGGTTATTGAAACTGCATAGAAAACTAATTCATAAACACAAACTTTAGAAATAGATAAATTATGGCATGGTGGGAAACTTTTAAAGAATGGTTTTTAAGTTTGGGGGGGAAATACAATGTAAATCCTTACATATTTGGAGGCATTTATATTGGTGCCATACCTTTATTTTTTCTATGTCTCAGATGGACTATCAAAAATATTAAGCATAAAAAATCTTTTGTGCTGCCTTTATTGCTCACAGGCTTTTGTTTTATTTCGGCTTATTTGTATCTAATTATTGTAGGCAAAAATATCCCGGTATGGGTGTATGTTTTTATTGGAGTGATGATTGTGTATGGCATTTATTCATCTGTAAAAACAATTAATAATAATAAAAAATCATAGCAAAATAATATGTTTAAAAGAGGAATTTCATTTTCAAATTAATTTTTAAAAGAAAGAGTACCATGATAAAATTAAAGTTTAAGACATTATTTATTGTATTGATCCTTTACAGCATTCCTCATAAAACGTTTGCGCAGGCAAACGACAGCCTGCTAACACAATTAACCCGGAAGTGGTCGAATGCCAAAGCTTATACAATAAAAATAGCTGAATTGATGCCGGAAGAATTTTACGACTTTAAGCCAGTGCCGGAAGAAATGAGTTTTAAACAACAGCTCTTGCATATAGCACAAAACATTCAATGGCTTTCGTCTTCTTACCTATTATCAAATAAGAAAATAATACCTGAAGATACTGCAGTGAAGCATAAAGATGCTGTTATCCACATTCTGAAATATGCTTATGACATGGCAATGGAAACCCATCATAATCTTACTTTAAAACAACTGGATGAAGTTGTATCCTTCTTTGCCGGACCAATGAGCCGAAGACAAATATTACTTCTGTTGCATGACCACCAAACTCATCATGTAGGACAAATTATTGTTTATATGCGTTTGAAAAACATCAAACCACCAGCTTACATAGGTTGGTAATGGGTAAGCTTATAACTTTGTTTCATAACTCTGATTGATAAAATTAAAATTAATTATGAAGAATAAAATGTCCTTAGCTTTTCTCAGTATATTAACCTTATTTAACTCATCCTGCGGTCAAACTCAAAATAATAAAAATGAAAAAATGAACAAGAATCATACTTACACCAATGAACTTATACATGAAAGCAGCCCTTATTTGCTGCAGCATGCACACAATCCTGTTAACTGGTATCCATGGGGAGACAAGGCCCTGAAAAAAGCTAAGGATGAAAATAAAATGCTTATTATAAGTATCGGATATTCTGCCTGTCACTGGTGCCATGTAATGGAGCATGAAAGTTTTGAAGATACTTTGGTGGCAAAGCTTATGAATGAAAATTTTATAGCTATTAAAGTTGACAGGGAAGAACGCCCTGATGTAGACCAGGTTTATATGACAGCGGCTCAACTGATAACCGGCAGAGGGGGCTGGCCACTTAATGCAATAGCGTTATCAGATGGCAAGCCATTTTATGCAGGAACATACTTTCCTAAAGGTGACTGGATGAAAATGCTGAATTATTTTGTTGAGATGAATAAAACAAATCCTGCTGAACTGGTAAAGCAGGCATCAGAAATAACAAAGGGGATTCATTCTGCTGAAAACGTATCATTTAAAGCAGAAGATAAAACTTTTACAGCGAATGACCTTGACATACAATTCACCAGTATGAAACCTGGAATAGATTTTAAAAAAGGCGGGGCTAACCGGGCCCCCAAATTTCCTATGCCTTCAAATTGGGAATATTTGATCCAGTATTATTATTTATCCAAAAACGCTAATGCTTTAAAGGCTGTAACAGTAACCCTGGATAATATGGCATTCGGCGGTATTTACGATCATCTTGGCGGTGGCTTTGCCCGGTATTCCACTGATGCTAACTGGCACGTGCCCCATTTTGAAAAGATGCTCTATGATAATGCACAACTGGTGGGCTTATACTCGCATGCATACCAGCTTACAAAAAATCCTTTGTACAAAAAAGTAGTGTACGAAACGCTGGATTTTGTAAGCCGTGAAATAACCTCACCGGAAGGCGGTTTCTATTCATCTCTTGATGCCGACAGTGATGGAGAAGAAGGGAAATATTATGTATGGACAAATGAAGAAATAGACACTGAATTAACCAATGATGCTTCACTTTTTAAAGGGTATTACAACATAACAAAGGCGGGCAATTGGGAACACGATAAAAATATTTTATTCAGAAATGAAGCAGATGAAGTAATAGCCAAAAAATATAACCTCTCCATAGCTGCACTAAAAAATAAAATAGATGAGGCAAAACAAAAATTAATGGTGATCAGAAGTAAGAGAATAAAGCCAGGTTTAGATGATAAAATCCTCACATCATGGAATGCCTTAATGCTGAAAGGTTATGTACTAGCCTACCGTGCATTCGGCGATGAAAAATTTCTAAAAGCTGCCCTTAAGAATGCAGATTTTCTTGAAAAAAATACTATCGGACCCAGCCATGAAATTACCCGTAATTACAAAAAAAGTAAATCATCAATAAATGGTTTGCTGGATGATTATGCATTTACAATTTCTGCCTTTATTGAATTGTACCAGGCTACTTTTGATGAGAAATGGCTAATCCAGGCAGATAAAATTACCTCTTACGCACTGGAACATTTTTATGATGCAAAATCAGGAATGTTTTTTTATACGCACAATGAACATTCTAACCTTATCTCCAGAAAAATGGAAGTGGGTGATAATGTAAGACCCTCTTCCAATTCTGAAATGGCAAAAAACCTGTTTGTATTGGGACAATATTTTTATAAAGATGATTATGTTAGTAAAGCCAAACAGATGCTTGTAAATGTAAAGGATGACGTTCAAAAAAATGTTTCTTTCTATTCCAACTGGGGTTCACTTCAAATAGCATTTGTTGCATCGCCGTATGAAGTTGCCATCATGGGAAATGAGTACAGCGAAATGAGAAAAGAAATAGATAAAAATTATTTGCCCAATGTACTTCTTTCTGGCGGCCGGCAGGAAGGTGAACTGAAGCTTCTTGAAAACAAACTGGTAGAAGGTAAAACTACCATTTATGTTTGCCGGGATAAGTCATGCAAGCGTCCGGTAACTGAAGTGTCTAAAGCATTGGAACAATTGAAGAATAAATAAGTCAGCAAAAAAATAAGGAAACCGGTTGAAATTTTTCATCAAAGCACTTTAACTTAATTATGAAACCAAACGATGATAATGCAAAGCTTCCACCATCTCAAAGACCTTTTAGAATATTAATTATTTCCGGCTCTGACAGGAGGCAATATAATTGCCCCGGCGTTGACAGCAAATCAAGAATGTTAATGTTAAAGATGGCAGAAATGCTGCCGCAGGATTGGGAGATTGATTACGAAGATCTGGGAAACGTATATGCAAGAGAACATATTCAAAGCTGCAATGCCTGTGTGTCTACCTCAATGGCTTTATGTGTATGGCCCTGTAACTGTTATGAAAAAAACAGCAGCAAAGAACCTGACCTTATGTGGAATTTAGATTTGTATTCAAGATTAGATATGGCTGATGCATGGGCTATCATTGGTCCGATAAATTGGTATAGCTGCAGCTCCAATTTAAAGCTCATGTTCGATAGATTGGTTTGTATGAACGGTGGTAATCCTGATGAAGAAACTATCGATCATAAAAATCCTGAAAAAGCAATGGCGTTGGAACATACAGAGCAATGGAAGGGGATGAGTGCGAACCACCTTGAAGGTAGAACCGCAGCCTTCTTTTGCTATGGAGATGAAGGGGGCGATGAGATGGATGAGAACAATGTTCCTAAAATATTACAGCATAAAAATTATTTTGAAGGAGCAGCAGAACCTTTTGAACATGAAAGGAATGCTTATGCGCCGCTGGTTTGGCAATGCCGTTATGGAGGGGTAGAGGTGCCTGATAATTTATGGGCACATGCTACCTCCGGTAAAGGAAAAAAGTACAGTGATAACCAGGCAGAGGATGTGATAAAAGAAGATGAATTTATGTCAAGGTTTAATACATGGGTAAAAGAGTTTGAAGATTTTGTTTATAACAAAGGTAAGGTTACACCCAATAAACATAGAGCTTTTGGATACAAATCTCCTGCACATATTTGGGCAAGTGTGCAGGATGGTATACGTTATTTTGAAATGATGGTAGGCAAAGCGCCCAAAGGATCATCACCAAAAATTCAGGACAATCTGGGACTTAATAAAGATGCCACATGGCAAACCAAAAAAGGCGAAGGTGAAAAATTAAGAGATAATGACTAAAACCATTTTTGATAGTTATGGTACACCTATACTAATAGTGCTATTTATCATTTTTTTTATTCTCGAAACTAAACTTCAATTAAGAAAACGAGTACAGAGCAGATGGAAAAGAATACTTATCAATTTCATTGTATCTATTCCTGCTTTTGCTTTGTTACGTATTCTTTTTATTCCCACTATGGTTTGGCTGGCATTAAAAAATCAGAGTTGGCATTTTGGATTGACTTATTTATTGGATGTACCTGTATGGTTAAAAGCTGCCATTGTTTTTTTATTGCTTGATTATAGCAATTATATCTGGCATATACTTTTACACAAGCTTCCTTTTTTATGGCGTTTTCATTTGGTACATCACACAGACCTTGATTTGGATGTAACTACAGCATTCCGTTTTCATTTTGGTGAAATGATCGGCTCTGTATTCTTTCGTGGCGCTGCAGTGTTATTAACAGGAGCTCCAATGACACTTGTTCTTATTTATGAAATTATTTTTGAAGCAGCCACTCAATTTCATCACAGCAATACCAAATTTCCATTTCATTTTGAGAAACTTTTAAATAAAATAATTGTAACGCCAAGGATGCATGGCATTCATCACTCAATGGTAAAGAGAGAAACAGATAGTAATTACTCAATCATTTTTTCTTTCTGGGACAGGATACATAAAACCGTAAGAATAAACATTCACCAGAATGAAATCGTAACAGGCGTACCGGCTTATGCAGATGAAAAAGAATTAACCATTGGAAATCTTTTAAAATTGCCATTTACTAAAATTCGTCCCTGGAAGAAATATTCTGCAAAGGATAAAAGCAATCCTAACGAGTTAAAATATTGACATACGGCTTAGCTGGGAATAATTGACATTGGTTGTAATTTTTAATTCCTTTTGCAGTGGTCTTAAGGTTAATCCGTATCTATATAAAGAAGGCTATCAAAGTTTGAAGGCTTGAAAAGATGAATGGACGATAGAAAATAACCTGCTCACTCCTTCCTTTAAAAAGGTATACTGAATTTTACGCCTCGTGGTTAAACTGCAATGGTGATGTTACATGACAGAAGTAGAACACAACTATCATTAAACAATTTTAATAAAACAAAGTTTATGAAAAACAATGTCTGGAATACAAGGAAAATTATTCTTGCGGTAAGTATCGTTTTGCCTTTTACCTTCTTTCCATTTATATTATTAGATTATCTGGATATTGAAACTCCTCTGATCGGAAAAATTCGCGGAGCCTTTATGTTTTACTATCTTATTCAAATTTTATTACCTATAGTTATATTTATATTGGATAGAAGGAGTTATGAAAATGGTAAGCAATTACTTTATGCAGCAATTATATAAAGTGCCACAATTCTAATGATTATTCTAACAGTTTTAGTTCCTTAAAATAAAAATCGATAATTGTTAAACCTGCAACAGAATCTTACATGCCTAAACCAATTCTTCCTTCTTTTCAAATTGCATTTTATGCAACTCGTAATAGAATCCCTGTTTTACCAGCAATTCGTTATGCGTAGCCATCTCTTTTATTTCTCCTTTATCTAAAACCATAATCTTGTTAGCTTTTCTTAT
>JBBJOK010000139.1:0-7624 GCA_037721545.1 Chitinophagaceae bacterium | reverse complement strand
GCGCAGGAAAATCTTCAGTTACCGATGAGATCGTTCGTCGCTTCCTAGGTTCTTACGCTGACAAAACCATCGCCGTTATTTCAGTTGATCCTTCAAAAAAGAAAACCGGTGGTGCATTATTAGGTGATAGAATTAGAATGAATTCCATTCATAGTCCCCGGGCTTATATGCGTAGCCTCGCTACCAGAGAAAGCGATAAAGCGTTAAGTGAGTACGTTCAGGAGGCTATTGACATTTGTAAAGAAGCCAAATATGATTTCATTATTTTGGAAAGCGCCGGTGTCGGGCAAAGTGATGCTTCCATTTTAGATTATTGTGATGTAAGTATGTATGTGATGACACCGGAATATGGCGCTGCATCGCAACTGGAAAAAATAAATATGCTTGATTATGCTGATATCGTTTGCATAAACAAGTTTGATAAAGCAGGCGCATTGGATGCATTGCATGATGTGAAGAAGCAGTACAAACGAAATAATAATTTATGGACGGCAAAGGATGATGAGCTTCCTGTAGTGGGAACAATTGCTTCACAGTTTAATGATGCCGGTGTAAATGAGTTATTTGAAAGGCTGATGGAAACTGTCGCTGCTAAAACAGGAGTAAAGTTTGCCGGAGAAATTGCAGATCATAATCATACAAGAGACACAACCAGTCAAACGCATATCATTCCATCAAAGCGTGTAAGATACCTTGCAGAAATCGCAGAAGAAGTTTCTAAATATAATAAGTTAGCATATGCTCAATCTGAAATAGCTACTAAATTATATCAGCTAAAAGGCGCCCAGCAAATTCTAAAAGCAGCTGCGAAAGTCTCTCCGACAACTGGCGGAGGAGATCCGATAGTTATCGGATTAGAGGAGGCCGTATCTTCCTTTGAAAACCAACTCTTACCCCACTGCAAAAAATTATTAGACGAATGGGAAGAAATAAAATCAGGCTACAAAAAGGAGTTTTTTGAATATGAGGTTAGAGGAGTAACTATAAAGCAACCTTTGTATTTTGAATCGTTATCACATTCTAAAATCCCAAAAATTACTGTACCCCGTTTTAAAGATTGGGGAGATATCATAAGATGGAGTTTGCAGGAAAATTTCCCCGGCAAATTTCCGTATACCGCCGGAGTATTTCCATTAAAGCGACAGGAAGAAGATCCTACCAGAATGTTTGCAGGGGAAGGTGGACCCGAAAGAACCAACAGACGATTTCATTATGTTAGCCTCGGGCAGCCTGCAAAGCGCCTGAGCACTGCATTTGATAGTGTAACGTTATATGGTGAAGATCCTGACCCACGTCCTGACATTTATGGAAAAGTAGGTAACAGCGGTGTTAGCATTGCAACTGTTGATGATGCAAAAAAGCTCTACAGTGGTTTTGATCTTTGTGATCCAAAAACTTCTGTAAGCATGACCATTAATGGGCCGGCGCCTATGCTGCTTGCGTTCTTCTTAAATGCAGCCATTGATCAGCAGTGTGAAAAATATATTTTCGAAAATAATTTAAGAGAAGAAGTAAATAAAAAAATAGAAGACAAACTGGACATTAATACTTTGCCAAAATATGCCGGTGAACTTCCCCAGGGAAATGAGGGATTAGGTTTAAAGTTGTTAGGTTTATCAGGACAAGATGTTTTACCCAAAGAAATTTATGAGAGTATAAAAGCAAAAGCGTTGGCCAATGTTAGGGGAACAGTGCAGGCTGATATTTTAAAGGAAGACCAGGCACAGAATACCTGTATATTTTCAACAGAGTTTGCATTAAAGTTAATGGGTGATGTACAGCAATATTTCATTGAGAAAAAAGTAAGAAATTTTTATTCTGTTTCTATTAGTGGCTATCACATTGCTGAAGCCGGTGCCAATCCTATAACACAACTGGCATTTACTTTATCTAATGGCTTTACTTATGTAGAATATTATTTAAGCAGGGGCATGAACATTGATGATTTTGCCCCAAACCTGTCTTTCTTTTTCAGCAATGGTATGGATCCTGAATACAGTGTTATCGGACGTGTGGCAAGAAGAATATGGGCAAAAGCAATGAAATATAAATACAATGCTAACACACGTAGCCAGATGTTGAAATATCATATTCAAACAAGCGGAAGAAGTTTGCATGCACAGGAAATTGATTTCAATGATATAAGAACTACACTGCAGGCCCTATATGCCATTTATGATAATTGCAATAGCCTTCACACGAATGCCTATGATGAGGCGATAACAACACCCACAGAAGAAAGCGTACGAAGGGCAATGGCGATACAATTAATAATTAATCGTGAGCTTGGTACCGCAAAAAATGAAAATCCCAACCAGGGAAGTTTCTTAATTGAAGAACTTACTGACCTTGTTGAAGAAGCTGTAATGGTTGAGTTCGAAAAAATATCAGAACGTGGAGGAGTTTTAGGCGCAATGGAAAGAATGTATCAGCGCAATAAAATACAGGAAGAAAGCTTGTACTATGAAACGCAGAAACATACTGGTGAATTCCCCATTGTAGGCGTAAATACTTTTTTAAATAAAAACGGTTCTCCTACTATTTTACCGCAGGAAGTTATCAGAAGTACAACGGAAGAAAAAGAATTTCAGATAAATACTTTGCAATCTTTTAAAGAAAGACATAAAAATATAAGTGAAGAAATGCTAAAACGCCTTCAACAGGTTGCTACCAATAATGGTAATTTATTTGAAGAGTTGATGGAAACAGTTAAGTATTGTTCGCTGGGGCAAATAACACATGCATTATATGAAGTGGGCGGCCAGTATAGAAGAAATATGTAGAACAGTAATAGGAATCATAACAATAAAAAATAATTTATCCATTACATTTTCATAGTATGGATTTCCCCTGAGATAATATTACGTTTCATAAAAAATTATATACATGTTTTTTTTACAAGCTTCATCAGAGTTTAATTGGAAAGAATTAATGTTAGGCGGGGAAGAATGGAGTTTTCTTCTCGAAACAGTTCTCCGCACTTTAATAATGTTCATTATTATCGTGATTGGACTCCGGTTATTGGGAAAGAGGGGCGTAAAACAACTATCCGTATTTGAACTGGTTGTAATTATTGGTTTAGGTTCTGCAGCGGGTGATCCTATGTTTTATAAAGATGTTGGAATTTTACCTGCTTTAATCGTTTTTGCTATGGTGGTAGGCCTTTACAGCCTGATTACTTTCCTGATAGGAAAAAATAAAAGATTTGAAAAACTGATTGAGGGAAAACCGGTTTGTCTTATAAAAGGGGGAGTATTTTCCATTGATAATTTTAAAAAAGAAATTTTGGGCGAAGATGAATTTTTTGCTGAATTGCGTATGCAGGGAGTTTCACAACTTGGGCAAATTGAAGAAGCAATTGAAGAAAGCTCCGGAAACATCAGTATTTTTTATTACCCTGATGAAGAAGTGAAATATGGTTTACCCATCATGCCTGATTCTCTAGAAAGAAGTCAGCAGAAAATTAATGAAAACGGTTATTATTCCTGCACTTTTTGCGGATATACTGAAAAATTAAAACCCGTGACAAAACATATTTGCCCTGAGTGTAAAAAATGCGAATGGGTTAAATCTAGTAATAGAAAACGGGTGAGTTAATGCAGATCATAAAAACTTATAATGATTAAAAGAACCCTTTTTATTTTATTTACAACGCTTGGCCTTTTTATCATTGGTTCATGTTCCTCTAACAAGTATGCTGTAACCAACAAAAGCTATAAAAAGCAGGCTAAGGCTTTTGCAAAATCTATTCAGCAATATCCCATAAAGGATTCTTTTGCAACGGCCTCACAATGGGTTGGCACCACAAATTTTGGAATGCGAAAGCCAAATTTTGTTATCATACATCATACAGCACAGAATAGTTGTGAGCAAACTTTAAAAACTTTCACGCTGCCCCGTACACAGGTTAGCGCTCATTATGTTATTTGTAAAGATGGGCAGGTGTATCATATGCTTAACGATTATTTACGTGCATGGCATGCAGGAAACAGCAGGTGGGGTAATCTTACGGATATAAATTCCTCTTCAATAGGAATTGAGATAGATAATAATGGCTTTGACACTTTTTCTGATAAGCAAATAAATAGTTTATTAAATTTATTAGGCCTCTTAAAAAAAGCACACGGAATACCTGTTGCAAATTTTATCGGGCATGGAGATATCGCACCATCCCGTAAAGTAGACCCTAATGTTACATTTCCGTGGCAAAAATTAAGTGAACAGGGTTATGGATTATGGTATGATGATACTTCTAAAATTAGTACACCACCAAATTTTAGCGGCTTGCAGGCTCTACGGATAATTGGGTATGATATAAGAGATTCCACTGCAGCCATTGGCGCTTTTAAACGCCATTTTTTAAAAGAGGACAATAATAAAATACTTACGGATACTGATAGAAAGATTTTGTTTAACCTTAGTAAAAAGTATCAATAAAATCTTCTAACTATTATGTTGATGCTTTTTTAGTTTTATCCGATTTCTTTTTATCTTTTTTTATGGGTACACAGTTGGGTACCAGCTTGCCATTCTTCATTTTCATTCCGATTTTTTCATATCCTTCCCAGCATGGATCAGATTTGCTTTGAGATCGGCTTTTTTTAGAATCAGTTGTTGATGTTGCCATAAATAATTTGTTTACAGCAATTAACGGATTTACTTATTACTCAGTTCAATAAAACATTAAGAAACTTCACTAGGACTTATACCAAATTCTTCTTTAAAACAATTCAAGTTTCTTCAAAGCTTTTTTAAGGTCAATTCCTTTTCCTAAAACACCCTTAAAAATATCTCCTTCCATTTTTAGTCTGTCCATCGCATTAAAAATATTGAAGTCAGTTATTTTTAATCCTTTCTTTACTTCTTCCCAATGTAAAGGCATAGATACGGGTGCACCGGGTTTGGGACGGAGTGAATAAGGTCCGGCCACGGTTGCCTGCGGGCGGTTCTGTAAAAAATCGATATACATTTTACCATCCCTGTCTGCAATTTTTCTTTCGATACTTGTATATTTTGGTAATTCGGCATGAATCAATTTTGCTATTGATCTTCCAAATTCCTTTGATTCTTCGTAAGTGTATTTGGCGCCGAAGGGAATATAAATGTGTAATCCTGTAGACCCCGATGTTTTACAATATGAAGTAACACCGATGGCATCAAGAATTTTTTTAGTAACGCAGGAGGCTTCTATCACTTGGTTAAAGGTATTTTTATCCGGGTCAAGATCTATGATGCACCAATCAGGATGATCAGGTGTTTGAATACGGCTGCTCCAGGGATTTATTTCTATACAACCCAGCGAAGCAACATACAGCAGGCTTGCTTCATCTGTTATTACTAAAAATTCTTTATCACGATTATCTGCATAACTGTGATACGGAAAAGTTTTTATCCATCCCGGAATTTTTCCTTTTACATCTTTCTGATAAAAAGTTTCCCCTTCAATTCCGTGCGGATAGCGATTTAAAGTTTGTGGTTTGTCTTTATAATAAGGCACCATATACGGTGCTACCTGGTAATAATAATTCAACATGTCACGCTTGCTTACTTTTTCTTTAGGCCAGTATATTTTACTAAGGCTTGTAAATTTCAGATCATGCCCGCCTATATTTCTTGTTTGCTGTTCATCTTTGGGGTTTAAAAAAGTATTACGTACTTTTTTGCCTGCAGTTGAAAATATTTTTTTATCATGTAGAATTGATGAATCATTATTAGAAGAACCTTCGGAAGCATCCCCTTTGGGAGTCCCGATTGCTATCGGGATGGAGGGGGCTAGTTCCTTTGCATTTTTATCTTCACGGATTCCCTTAAAAGATGGATGACGGATGGCGCCATCTTTTGTTAATTCGCGATAGCTTATTTCACAAACAACTTTTGGTTGTACCCAGGTTACGGTTGCCTTTGGTGGGTTGGGCCTAAACCTTGAAGGCTTATTATATTCGGGTGGCACAACAAAAGGGCAGGTGTTGGTTTCAAAAGGTTTTAACTTTTGCAAAATTTCTTTTTGCAGGTTGATGCTAAACCCTGTACCAACAGTTCCTAATGATTTGAAAACTTTTCCATCAAATAATCCCAATAATAAAGCGCTGAAAGGTTTGTTGGAACCCTCGTTTTTTGTATAACCGCCGATCACAGCTTCCTGCCTTTTCTCTGTTTTTATTTTAAACCACTCCTTGGTTCGTAAATCAGGGGTGTAAAAGCTTGTTGCTTTTTTAGCCATTATACCCTCCAGCCCCATTTTATCTGCCAACGCAAAAAATTCTTTTCCGGTTGCATCAAAAGTTTCACTCAATTTAATGATATCATCTTTTGGCACAATTGATCTCAGAATTTCCCTGCGTTCTACAAGTGGTAAGTTCATTACATCAATACCATCAAGCCATAAAACATCAAACAAATAAAAGTTAAGCTGGCCATCTGCTTCACTGCGCCATGCCTGCAGGTCGCCAAAATCAGGAATACCTTTTTCATTTACCACAACAATTTCCCCATCTACAATTGCATTTATTTTCCATTTTTTTAAAGCATCATAAACGGGGTAAAATTTTTCATTGAAAGATTTATTGTTCCGGCTTTTAATATTAACAGCACCCTTATTTATGTGTGCCAGGGCACGGTATCCATCCCATTTAATTTCATAAAGCCAGCCCTCTTCCTCAACAGGCTTTTCTACAAGCGTTGCCAGCATGGGCTTTATCTCTTCAGCAAATTCAGAACGTTTACCCTTTTTGAGTATTGCCGTTATTTCAGTTTGTTGTGATCTCATTTAATGAGATCAAATGTAAAATCGTGCCAGAGAGAAAAAGATTTTCTCTTTTTTATAAATAAATGTTTTTAAACCATGGCATTTATAGATCAATACCAACTCCTATTTTAAAGGCACGGTTATAAGCTTTTGCATTTTTATTGGCATCTATTTTTGATAAGCCATGATCATACGAAGCCGTAATATTTATATTGTCGCTTAATTTATAACCAATACCACCTGTGACAGCCACATCCAGCTTATTAAATTGGTTTGACACATCCATTTTCTTATTCAAGAGATCAAAGCCTAAAATGCCTGCAGTAGTATTTAAGTTGGCACTCATTAAATAAGAAAATTGCGGGCCTGCAAATAATTTCAATTTGCCGGTAGTAACTTTAATCACTACAGGAAAGTCAATATATTCTGATTGTAATTTTGCTTTTGCATTGGCACCCAAAAAGCCAATGCCTTTTACATTCAGGTCACCTTTTAATTCATAACCCTTTAATGAATAAAAAACGCCGGGCTCCAGTGATATTCCACCGCTAACAGGTATTGTTGCATAACCGCCGGCAAAAAAACCGGTAACATTTTTAGTGGTAACTATATCATTGGAAAAATCTAAAAGGTTATTAAAACTGTTGGCTGCATCGCCTTTTATACCGGATGATAAAATGCCTGCCCTTACACCAAAGGATGGTGTTACCTGGGCAAAAGAAATTGATGAAATAAAAAGAGAGATGGAGAGTAAAAATTTATTTTTCATAAAATATGTAGAGCCGGATTTTAGAGCCGTTCTTTTTTTAAGAAGAAAAAAAATGAAAAAGGGTTAATGGCAGATTGATAAGTTTTTGTTAATCCAAAAAATTGATTATG
>JBBJOK010000138.1:0-7652 GCA_037721545.1 Chitinophagaceae bacterium | reverse complement strand
TCCTTTTTTTCGGAGGGCAAAGGTAAGGTAATAATTGATACTTTTGCTATGAAAAGATAAGAATTTCTAAGTTTGTCCACAGGCGTTTATTTTCAATATTAAGTCAGCATTATGGAAACTTTCAGCAAAATTTTAAAAGATGAAAAACCGGTTTTAGTAGATTTTTTCGCAGAATGGTGCGGTCCCTGTAAAACTATGGCTCCTGAACTAAAAAAATTTGCAGATACTCATAAAGAAAAGGTGAGAGTTTTAAAAGTAGATATAGATAAAAACAGGGCAACTGCTGAGCAATTTAATATACAGGGCGTACCTACATTAATTCTTTTTAAAAATGGTAAGGTATTATGGCGCCAATCCGGGGCTATGAATGCAAAACAACTTTCTGATATTATTAAAAGCAAAATATAATGGCCACACAACATATCAGTTCTGCTTTTACAGGAGGCATGGCTTTTACAACAGAGCTTAATTCACACGCTCTAACTATTGATCTTGGGCCAAAAGATGGAGGAAATAATACCGGCCCTCAACCCAAAGGTTTAATGCTGGTTCCATTGGCAGGCTGCACCGGCGTTGATGTGGTAATGATACTAAATAAAATGCGGGTTGAATTTTCAGAGTTTTCGATAGATGTTGATGCTGAACTCACTGAAACTGAACCTAAAGTTTATCAGTCCGTAAAATTGATCTATAAAATAAAAGTGAAAAAAGAAGATGAGCCTAAAGTTGAAAAAGCCGTAGATCTTTCTCAAAATAAATATTGCGGAGTAAGTGCGATGTTCAGGTCATTTGCCAAACTGGAAACAGATATACGGTTCTATTAATTCAATTTCGAGATCTCATTCCACATCTCCTCTGCTACCAATTGATTGCCTTTAGCATTCAGATGCACACCGTCTCCGGTTAAAATTCCCCGGTCTTTATTTTCAGGATTATTTTTAATATTATAAGCTAAAAATATTTTTCTAAGGTCAACCAATGGAAGATTATTTTTTGCTGCAATGCTGCGTATGATATTGCTGTATTTATTGAGGTCGCCATCCAGTTCATTGCTTAGGTCAGTTTTTTTCCCGATTGCGGCGCAAACAAATCCAATTATTAATTATTAAAAATGTGTTGTAAACAGAATGCATGTAGGCATTACGTGTGGAAGGTGTAAAGTCCTTCCAGAGCAAGGAACTATTTTAACTTGTGAAAATCTTTTACTTTTTTCAAAAAGGCAGCAGCATCCTTAATAAAATCTGAACGTCGCTGCAGATGTGCTCCGTGATTGGTATTCGGATATATCTTGTGCTCAATTAATGCGGGATGCATTTGGTATAGTTCTTTATTATATTTCTCAATGGGAAATCTGTCATTTGCAATTACGGGATCAATTATGAGCATGGGCACATGCAGATGGCGATAGATAATTTTTGGCTGAAGCAATAGCGCCGATGATTCAATAAGTGGAACCCGTGTCGGACGTAAGATATTATCCAGAACACGTTCGGGAGTATCTTCATGAAGCCACTCCATTTGGTGCGGATTATATGCCCACTTTCCACCCTCCATTTGTTTGATTCTAGTAAACAATTCAAACCTGTCTTTTTTTGCACTTTGGCTTCTGTCAAAATAGTAAGCTTCAAACTCTGAAGCATACATTGTATCCTTGCCCCATGTTGCCATTGCACTCTTAACTGTGCGTTTCAGGCTGTCAATATCATATTGATGCCAATGTGTAAGCGCTGCCGTAGAGCCTCCGTCAACCAGTATTAATCCTAAAATTCTCTTAGCGTAAGTATCATAAAAAGCGGTGGTTATAATTCCCCCTCTTGAAAACCCGCCGATCATAGCCTTTTTTATTTTCAATTTATCCATTAATGCGTTTATATCATCAGCCACATGGTAAATGGAAACTTCATGTTTAGGAATGGGTGTCAATCCGTGTGCATAATAATCGATTGCAATAATATAGTATCCGGCTTTAGTTAAGCTGTCGGCAAGTGGTAATAATTCGTAAGCACTCTGCCCTGTGCCATGAACCCAGATTAACGGCACATCTGAAGGTTTGCCCCAGGTGAGATAATGCATTCTTACATTTTTGGTTTGAATATATCCACCGTGCTCTTTTTCATAACGTGCAAATTTTTCTTTAGCTTCTTGAAATAATTTAATTGCAGTTGTACTGTCAGATAATGAGTTTGTCTGAGCTTGTACATTTAGGTAGGCAGCAAGACCAGTGATCACGACAAGAAAGAATCGCATGTACATAGATACTAATTATTTTCTTCGTTTTATTAAT
This sequence comes from Chitinophagaceae bacterium, assembly GCA_037721545.1. GTDB lineage: Bacteria > Bacteroidota > Bacteroidia > Chitinophagales > Chitinophagaceae > Ginsengibacter. Next base: position 5,368 of record JBBJOK010000138.1, on the reverse strand, counting down.
TCAATTTCGCAATCTCATTCCATATCTCCTCTGCTACCAATTGATTGCCTTTAGCATTCAGATGCACACCGTCTCCGGTTAAAATTCCCCGGTCTTTATTTTCAGGATTGTTTTTAATATTATAAGCTAAAAATATTTTTCTAAGGTCAACTAATGGAAGATTATTTTTTGCTGCAATGCTGCGGATGATATTGCTGTATTTATTAAGGTCGCCATCCAGTTCATTGCTCAGGTCAGTTTTTTCGCCGATTGCAGTCGGAGTGCAAATGATTGCTTTTATATTTTTATCAGACAGTTTTTTTAAAATGGCATTGTAAAATTTTTGGAATTTATCAGCATCAGTGCCAGTACCCATCAATCGTTTATGCCATACATCATTAACCCCTATAAAAATGATGACTACGTCTGGATTTTTGCTCAGAACATCTTCATCCAACCTGAGGTACAAATCATAAACCTTATTGCTGCTTACGCCTGTACCCACGAGATCGTAATTGTTCTTTAAACCCTTTTTTTCTAACATTGAATCCATCCTTACAATATACCCTCCCTTATCCACACCAGCCTGTGTTATAGAATCACCAAAAAATATAACTTTTTTCTTTTTCTGCACAGTAGCGGCAATTAATAAATACAAACAAAATAGTAGCAAAATCTTTTTCATACAGGAAAGATAAAATAATTAGATGTAAAGTTTTTTCATTAATTTTCTTACTTAAGATGACTGTACAAAAAGTAGGTATTCTATCTTTAAATAAATCAGCTATGAAAAATTTTTTAAGAAATGCGAGTCTTCTTGTCTTAGTTGTTACAGGTTTTCAAGTACCGGCAAACGGACAAATCTATCATGTGGCGGAAATGAATACCAAACAAATCCAATTATTAGATAAACAAAAAACCGTTGTAATTCTACCTGGCGGAGTTCTTGAACAACACGGCCCTTTTATGCCTTCTTTTAGCGATGGATATTTAAACGAGCGGCTCAGTCGAGATGTTGCAGACGCAATTGTTGCTCGTCCAGGTTGGACAGTGTTGATGTTTCCTACAATTCCACTCGGCACAGGCGGAGCAAATGAAATCGGTTACAAAAACATTTTTTCGGGAAGCTATGGCATCCGGGCCTCAACTCTCAGAGCTGTTTTTATGGATTTGGCAACACAACTTGGTGATCAGGGCTTTCGCCACGTTTTTATAATTCACGGCCATGGTTCTCCCCTACACAACCAGGCATTGGATCAGGCAGGAGATTATTTTCGGGATATTTACGGAGGACGAATGGTAAATCTTGATGGGCTTGAGCCGAAACCTACTGCTGACTTGCCACCTTTCCCAATTCTTACTGACGCAGAACTTGCGGAGAACGGATTAGATATTCATGCTGGTATGTCAGAACTAAGCCGGTTGTTGTATATCACCCCTCATCTCGTGGACAACTCTTACAAAACAGCACGTCCATTCTCTGGACAATCAATGAAGGAGTTAATTGATATTGCAAAGGGTGATTCATGGCTTGGCTATTTCGGATCCCCACGACTGGCTACAGCAGCAAAAGGATCGCAAATTTATCGAAGACGATCTGCACAACTAATTAATCTGACGTTAAAAATACTGGATGGACTTGATGATCGGACAGTGGCACGCTATGCTGATGAAGCACTTGCTGATGCAGGTGAGTTCGAGGTTTCCAAAGGTTCTATCACCCGTGATGAGGAGATGAGAAAAAAGCAAACAGAATGGCTAAGAAAGAAGGGATTAAAATAGGCATTGTTTTAATTGAGAAGGCGGGTACAAGGTAAATTACATTTGGCGTTTCACAAAAGTGTTAGTACCAATGGACATTCTGAATTGACTTCAGGTTATAATGGTTTTAATCCGTGTTGCACTTTGAACTGATGAATCATGGCAATGTGCAGTTGATGTACTGAGTGCTGAACCTTAAAATAACTATCTCTTATTTTTAAACTAACAGTGAGTATGCTTAACATAAATCGGTTCATTATAACAGATATTGTAAACACACTTCCATTTATGTTTGCACTGGTCCTTCTTCAACATATAGGATTCAGTCAATCTGTTTCAAACCCAAGGTTTTACCGGCACAAGAAATCAATAAATATCCCTTAAAGATTAATGGTTGGTTCAACCTGGATGAAACTTCATTTTACATTTAAAATAATCAAATAAATAAAGTATTTTTAGTTTATATAACCCTTATGAGAAGTTGGCTGCTGATATTATTTCTCTGCAATTCCTTTTTTTCTTTTTCACAAACTACTCTTATTGATAGTCTACAAAGAGTTATTGTATCAGGGAAAAAAGATGTAAATACCGCAAGGGCTTTTATGAATCTGGCAACTGAATATTTGCGTACAGATTTTAATAAAGCCAAATCAACATCTCACTCAGGCATTGCATTTATAAAAGATATAAAAACGCCGGCAGCATTGAGCGGATTATATTCCATTTTAACTTCGGCACACCAAAACACAGGCAACATTGACAGCGCAAAATTTTTCCTGGTATTGTTAAAAGATATGGCTGATAAAGCAACAGGTGAAGAGTCGAATAAAATACAAGCAAATTATTATTCTACGGCCGGGTTGTTTCAAAAAAAACTGGGTAATTACAAATCAGCCAATCCTTATTTGATCAAGGCTGCGGCTCTAGTGGAGCAATCCAATAATATTGTAGCGGCGGCTGGGCAATTTCTGAATGTAGGGAATAATTACAAGAGCATGGGCGACTACAGAAACGCTTTACAATATCACTTAAAAGCACTGCGTCTTTTTCAGTCTAAAGAAAATAAAAAGGGGGAATCATTTGCCTTACAAAGCATAGGATTGGATTTTTATGAATTAAAACAATTTCAAAAGGCATTGGACTATATGCTGCAATCATTAAAGCTTAAAAGGGAATTAGATGATAAAAGAGGTATTGTAACTACGATCGGCAGCTTGGGTTCTGTTTACTTAGGATTAAATGATCCGGAAAAAGCCTTGCAATATTCCGTACAGGCAGTAACCCTTGCAAAGGAAATGAATTTACCGGCAGATGAAGCCAGGTTTCTGGAAAATATCGGTAAGATATACAATGCAAAAAACGATGCCGTAAATGCTACTGATTATTTTACAAGAGCAAAATTGCTCGGCAAAAAATCCGGCGATAGCTCTGTCGTATTAACCTCAGATGCAGAACTTGTGATGCTGCAGAAAAAAAAACTTCAGGATAAAGAACAAAAACAACTTGAACAAAGATTAGTGGTTAATGCAGATGCTCAAAAAAAATTGGGCAATAAAAAAGAAGAGCTTCAAGTATACAAAAACCTTTCAGAATATTATGCTCAAAATAAGCAGCCGGATAAAGCCATAGCCTATCTCAATAAATATTATACTTCAAAAGACAGTGTTTTAAACACGGAAGTTCAGATGAACATAAATAAGCTGGAGGAGCAATATCAAAATGAAATAAAAGTAGCAGAAATAAAGCTGCTTAAAAAAGATCAGCAAATAAATCAGCAGCAATTAAAACAACAGCGTTATTTATTAATCACAGCAATTTTAATTATACTGCTAACGCTTATCGGTATCTGGATGTTGGTTAACAGGTATAAGCTAAGGCAAAAAATGAAAGAGCTGGAATTGAGGAACAGTATTGCTGCAGATCTGCATGATGAAGTAGGAAGCTCACTCAGCAGCATTCATATGCTTAGCCAAATGGCTAAACAACAAAATTTTAATTTACAGGAAGATATATTGAACAAAGTAAGTAACAATGCTCATGAAACTATGGAAAAAATGAGTGACATCGTATGGATGATAAAGCCCACTGAAAATGATGGTATAAGCTTAAAAGAACGGATGCAAAAATTTATTTATGATGTATGCAGCAGTTTGAATATTAATTGTTCATTTAATGCAGATGAACTGGATAAATTAAAATTATCAATGGAGCAAAGGAAAAACCTTTATCTTATTTTTAAAGAAGCCATAAATAACGCAGCCAAATATTCAGGAACTAAAGAATTGAGTGTGTTAATTGAAATGCAGCATAAAAACCTCGGAATGAATATCAAAGATTTTGGTAAAGGGTTTAACGACCAAGTCGCTTCAAGAGGAAATGGACTTGAAAATATGCAGATAAGAGCAAAAGAACTGAAAGGACAGTTGCATATTTTATCAAAACCGGAGCAGGGCACTGAACTTAATCTTACTTTTCCCATAGCCAATTAAATACACTCACCCATTTTCGGTATTTTGTTATCACATTACTTTTGATATAATTGCAAAATGACTGATACAATTAAGGTAGCAATATTTGAGGATAACCGCCACCTTAGAGAAAGCTTACAAATTTTATTAAACGGAACTCCGGGATATACCTGTGTTGGAGCTTATTCAGATTGCAGACATTTAATTGAGCATTTAAAAGCCATTGATTGCCATATAGCATTAATGGATATAGAGATGCCGGGAATGAATGGCATTGAAGCCACTAAAATAATTAAAGAACAACTGCCGCATATTCAGGTGCTGATTCAAACCGTTTTTTCAGATGATGACTCGATTTTTAAAGCCATTTGTGCAGGAGCCTCAGGATACATTCTAAAAAGTACAACACCAGCCGAATATATTGAAGCATTAAAAGATGTTAGTTCAGGCGGCTCTCCTATGACATCGGGTATTGCACGTAAAGTATTTCATTTGTTTAAAAACAATGTTTATGTGCCATCAGATCAATCTTATAATCTTACTGAAAAAGAAAAAATTGTATTACAACAATTGATTACCGGAAAAAGTTATAAAATGATTGCAGGTGTGTTAGAAGTATCTTTAGATACCATTAAAACACATATGAAAAATATTTATACAAAACTGCATGTACATTCGGGACCCGAAGCAGTTGCCAAAGCCATACACGAAAGGATCATCTAGAAAATTCTCAATTAGTTCTGACTTCTTTCTTCTTACCTCTTGCTTCTGCTTCTTGCTTTTTACTCCTCACCCGATTTCGGTATTGTTTTCATCTTCATAAAGTGCTTGCTTTGAATTAGCTAAGTGTAAATGCTTAGATAAAGTGGTATCCCACTAAATACAATATTTATAAGAATGTGCAAACCAATAAACATTATGTGTCACTTAGTGATTTTGTAAAGAGGTAACCTAATTTAAATAACAATAAAACTAAAAATTATGAAAGTTTTTTTTAATTGCTCTTGTTTAATATTAGTTTTATTACGCCAAAACATCATACACCATATAAAATAAATTAAATGGAACTAACTGCTGCTCCCAAACCAATTGTGTATGCGGCACCCACCGCACAAAGCGAACGCATCATTATTCTGGATAGCCTACGAGGTATTGCTATA
>JBBJOK010000137.1:3019-7685 GCA_037721545.1 Chitinophagaceae bacterium | reverse complement strand
ATTTAAACAACTTTCATTTCTACTCCTTTCAACTCCTTTAAAGAATATATCACTTCTGATTCCCGGTTTTTTGGTACTCCAATTTTTACACAGCAAAACAATTGCATTTCCTGTTTGAGAATTGTGCAATTAAATTGTTTAAGTTTTGTAATTATTGTGTTCATCTGAGTATAATCAAATTCAACAGAATAAATTATTTCGATTTGCTTTTGTATGATTGGTGTAAGCTGTAACGCAAGGGTTGTCGCGGTTTTATATGCATTTATTAACCCCGGCACACCCAACAATGTTCCTCCAAAATACCTAACTACGATTACCGCAGTATTGATAATAGATTTTGAATCAAGCTGGCTCAAAATAGGTTTACCACCTGTTCCTGCCGGCTCTCCATCATCACTTACTCTAAACACATTCCCATCTGATCCAATGCGGTATGCAAAGCAATGATGTGCTGCTTTAGAGTGCTCTTTTTTTAATTCCTGCAATCTATTTTTAAAGTCAACTGTATTTAAAACAGGAAATGCATAGGCGATAAATTTGCTTCCACGATCTTTAAACTCTGCCTGCGAAGGTTTTTCAATAGTGAAATAATGATCCATAAGTTACTATGGCAACAAATGTAGCCTTTTGATAAGTTATATTTGCAGCTATTGGATTAGACGGAAAACCAGCGAATATGCAGTATCAAAACACATTAGAATTTGCAAAAGAATTGGATGAAAAAGATCCACTCAAAGATTTTAGGGATAAATTTTATATTCCTATTATCAACGGAAAGCAAAGCATTTATTTTGTTGGAAATTCTCTTGGCTTACAGCCGAAAACAACACAGGATTATATTTATAATGAATTAGAAAACTGGGCAAACTATGGTGTTGAAGCTCATTTTCATGCAAAAATTCCCTGGGTAGATTACCACGATATTTTTGTTGAGCCACTTTCTAAAATTGTAGGCTGCCTGCCGCAGGAGGTTGTGGTAATGAACCACCTTACTGTAAATCTGCATTTACTGTTAAGCACATTCTACCGGCCAACAAAAGAGCGTTACAAAATAATTTGTGAAGCAAAAGCATTCCCTTCTGATCAATATGCATTTGAATCCCAGGTTAAATTACATGGATTAGAACCTCATGAGGCAATTATTGAAGTTGCACCCAGAGATGGAGAGCGAAATATCCGGACAGAGGATATTATTGATACGATTAATAAACATACCAATGAATTAGCGGTTGTTCTTTTTGGAGGGCTTAATTATTATACGGGTAAGGTTTTCGATATCAAAACAATTACAAAAGCTGCACATGATGCTGGAGCTTATTGCGGTTTCGATCTTGCCCATGCGGCAGGCAATATTGAATTACATCTTCATGATTGGGATGTTGATTTTGCTTGCTGGTGTTCTTATAAATATCTTAACTCAGGCCCGGGCAATATTGCAGGTGCATACATTCATGACCGCTTTGTTAGCGATACCTCATTGCTCCGCATGGCAGGCTGGTGGGGCTATGATAAAGAAAGTCGGTTTAAAATGGAAAAGAATTTTAAACCGATACCAACTGCAGAAGGATGGCAATTAAGCAACTCCCCGATTATTAGCATGGCGGCGCATAAATCATCTCTTGATATTTTTCAGGAAGCAGGAATGGATAAACTTATAAAGAAATCTAAACTGCTTACGGGTTATTTATTATTTATTCTTGATGAATTGAATGCGAATGCCAATAAAAAAGTTGTGGAGATAATTACCCCAAAACATGAACCAGAAAGAGGTTGCCAGGTTTCGATTTTAATGTTACAAAAAGGAAAAGATATTTTTAATGCTTTAAAAAAACATGGCGTATTAAGTGATTGGAGAGAGCCTGATGTGATTCGTGTTGCGCCAGTACCACTTTACAATACTTTTGAAGACGTTTATCAATTCGGTCAGATATTAAAACACCTTATTTAATATGTATAAATTTAATTATTTTACTGAGGAAGACAATGAGAAAGTTATTGCTTTTATGAAAGAAAATTCTTTTGCAATAATTACCGGTGCAGGAAATGATTACCCGGTTGCAACACAAATTCCGCTTGACATAAAACAAACCAATGGTAAAATTTTATTAAGTGGTCATTTAATGCGAAATACAGACCACCACAAAGCGTTTTTAAAAAATGGAAATGTGTTGGTTATATTTAATGGACCACATTGTTATGTAAGTGCCAGCTGGTACACAAACCCAAACTCCGGCTCTACCTGGAATTATATGACAGTGCAGGCAAAAGGCACCATAAAATTTGGCGATGAAGCCGATACAAAACTGGCTGTTGAAGCTATTACAAATAAATATGAGAAGCCTGAAAGTGCAGCTGCGTTTAATAAACTTTCAGAAGAATACGTCAATCGTTTGGTAAAGGCAATTACTGCATTTAGTATTGAAGTAGAATCTTTAGATAACGTTTTTAAGCTTAGTCAGAATCATGATGAAGAAACCAGAAAAAGTATAATAGGGCATCTTCGTAAAAACGGAAGTGATAATGAAAGGATTATTGCTGAAGAAATGGAAATAAGACTGGAAATGTCAAAACAACCTAATGACTAGGGAACAATTAATAAAAGAAATCTTCTCAAAAAAATCTTATCTGTGTATTGGATTGGATACCGATATAAATAAAATTCCCAAACATCTACAAACCCTCCCTGATGCTGTATTCGAATTCAATAAACAGATAATTGATGCAACCAAAGACCTCTGTGTTTCTTATAAAATAAACACTGCTTTTTATGAAGCGATGGGTCTAATGGGGTGGGCAGCCATGGAGAAAACAGTAAAATATATTCCTGATTCGCATTTTAAAATTGCTGATGCAAAGCGTGGGGATATTGGCAATACCTCTTCACAATATGCAAAAGCTTTTTTTGAAACGCTGGAGTTTGATGCAATAACAATTGCACCATACATGGGAGAAGACAGCATAAAACCTTTCCTGGAATACGAAAATAAATGGACGATATTGTTGGGATTAACTTCCAATTCCGGTGCTGCAGATTTTGAAATGAAAAAGATTCATACACAATTTGATGAACTGGAAGAAGGAGTTCATATCAGAAAACATAAAATTAATTTTTTGTATGAAACAGTTTTGGAAACTGCAACTGAATGGGGGACGCCCGATAATTTAATGTTTGTAATCGGAGCGACACAAGCTGATCAATTGGTTAACATTCGCAAAATTGTTCCGGATAATTTTTTATTGATTCCGGGAATAGGTTTCCAGGGAGGAAGTTTAAAAGATGTATCTAAACATGCCATTACAAATGATTGCGGGCTTTTGGTTAATATTTCAAGAGCAATAATTTATGCCAGCGAAGATGAGGACTTTGCCGAAGAAGCAAGAGCCATTGCATTACAGTACCAAAAAGAGATGCAGGGATACCTCAAAGAAAAAAATTAAAGACAAGGAGTTTATCTTTGTAATTAACTCATATAAAAACCAATCAGAACTTTCTTATGGCACAAGACCTTTTTCAATCTCCCGATTATTTTAATGTTGATGAATTGCTTACTGATGAGCATAAGTTGGTTAGGGATTCGGTTCGCAATTATGTAAAAAAAGAAATTTCACCTATAATAGAAGACTATGCACAGCGGGCAGAATTTCCACAACAAATCGTAAAACAATTGGGTGATATCGGCTGTTTCGGGCCAACTATTCCTCAGGAATATGGCGGGGGAGCGATGGATTATATTGCCTATGGATTAATGATGCAGGAATTGGAAAGAGGTGACAGTGGCGTACGATCTACCGCATCTGTGCAGGGATCTTTGGTTATGTTTCCTATTTATCAATATGGCAGCGAAGAGCAACGAAATAAATATTTACCAAAACTTGCAAGTGGAGAATGGTTGGGATGTTTTGGATTGACAGAGCCCGATTTTGGGAGTGACCCATCAGGAATGTTATCCAATTTTAAATCCGATGGAGATCATGTTATTTTAAATGGCAGCAAAATGTGGATCAGCAACGCTCCTTTTTCACAAGTAGCTGTTGTTTGGGCAAAAGATGAAAATGGTGAGATAAAAGGATTAATTGTGGAAAGAGGAATGGAAGGTTTTACAACACCTACAACACACGGCAAGTGGAGCCTGCGTGCAAGTGCCACAGGAGAATTGGTTTTTGATAATGTAAAAGTTCCTAAAGAAAATATTTTACCGAATGTAAAAGGATTGAAAGGGCCATTAGGTTGCTTAACCAAAGCTCGATATGGAATTGCCTGGGGAACCATTGGTGCTGCAATGGATTGTTATGATACTGCGTTGCGATATTCAAAAGAAAGAATTCAATTTGATAAACCGATTGGAGGCTTTCAATTACAGCAAAAAAAACTGGCAGAGATGGTCACAGAAATTACCAAGGCACAATTGCTAAATTGGCGGCTAGGCGTTTTAATGAGTGAAGGCAAAGCAACTCCGCAACAGGTAAGCATGGCAAAAAGAAATTCTTGTGAAGTTGCCACAAATATTGCCAGAGATGCCCGCCAAATGTTAGGCGGAATGGGTATTACAGGCGAATATTCAATTATGCGCCACATGATGAATTTAGAAAGTGTTATCACGTATGAGGGCACACATGATATTCATTTGTTGATAACAGGAATGGATGTAACAGGAATAAATGCATT
>JBBJOK010000137.1:0-2919 GCA_037721545.1 Chitinophagaceae bacterium | reverse complement strand
AGTAACTAATGGATAGTAAAAAGGATAATCTTATAGTTCAATTGACTTTTCAATTTGCACTGGATATAGTAATATTTACCGAGAAATTAGAAACGCTTAGAAAATATAATCTTGCCAAACAACTATTTAAAAGTGGCACTTCAATTGGAGCAAATGTGAGAGAAGCTCAGGGAGCTGAAAGCAAAATCGATTTTATTCATAAATTAAAAATCTCTTATAAAGAAGCAGAGGAAACCAGCTTTTGGCTTGAGTTATGTGAAGCCTCAGAAAATTACCCAAATCCTGAAAAACTTTTAGATGATATCCATTCTATTCTAAAAGTATTAGGAAAAATTATATCATCTTCAAAGAATTAATATGCAAATCCGCACATCTGCATATCAAAGAATTTTTCTTATTGGTTTTATGGGCAGTGGTAAAACTTATTGGGGAAAGCGATGGTCAGAAAAATCAGGCTTGTTGTTTTTTGATATTGATGATATGGTTGAGGAGCAACAGGGCAAAACCGCAGCGCAAATTTTTGCTGAGGACGGTGAAGATTTTTTTCGTGATTTAGAAACAACTGCCCTAAGAAGTTTTGCGGGTAAAAATAATGTAATTGTTGCCTGTGGAGGCGGCACGCCCTGCTATAATGACAATGTTTCATGGATGAATGAAAATGGAACTTCTATTTACCTTAGATCATCTCCTGAAAAAATCTTGGAGAGATTGGTTACAGAAACTGAAAAAAGGCCATTGATTAAAAATATGCAGGGTCTGGAGCTCCTATTTTACATTACAGAAAAAATAAAAGAAAGAGAATTTTACTATGGCCAGGCAAAAATAATTTTAGACATTGATGAACTTCCTCAAAATTATGTACCTGAATTTTTAAACTTATAATAATGCATAAAGGTTTTATAAAAACTGCAGCTATATTAGGGGTTTTAGCTGTTGCACTGGGGGCTTTTGCAGCACATGCTCTAAAAGAAAGGATATCTGATTATGCTGTTAATATTTTTGAAACGGGAGTAAGGTATCAGTTCTATCACGTATTTGCTTTACTCGTTGCAGGCATTTTATACAAAGAATTTCCTAACAGGTTTATTAAATGGGCAGGCGTATTTTTTATTACAGGGATAATTTTATTCAGTGGTTCCTTATATTGCCTTATGTATATTAAAGGCGCAGTGATGCCTGGCTATAAGTGGATTGGTGCAATTACTCCTATCGGAGGATTAGCATTTATTCTTGGATGGCTAACCTTATTCATTGGATGTTTTGCTAAATCCAATAATGCAGGCAAGCATTAAATTATTACAAATATTTAGATGATACCAAGACACTGTATAACAATGTTTCAATTTCATATCTTTGCTACTACATGCCCGTAAACTCCAAAAAGAAAAAAATTAAAGCCTCTCTTCCCGGCAACATGAAACCGGAAACGGTTGAAAAAATTGTAGCCAAAGAACTTTGGAAAGATGAAAGAACGCATAAAATATTAGGTGCATTCTTCATATTGATGGCATTTCTTTTTTTTGTTGCCTTTACCTCTTATTTATTTACCTGGCAGGAAGATCAATCAAAAGTTTTGCTAGGCGCAAAAATATTATTACCAAGCCATGATCAGAATGTTGCGAATATGATGGGATCTTCCGGAGCATACCTTTCTCATGTTTTTATAAGACAGGGATTTGGGATAGCATCCTATCTTTTTTGTACTCTTTTTTTTATCATAGGTATTAATTTGTTTTTCGGCAGAAGATTATTTTCAGTAAGCCGCAATATAAAATATGTAATTGTTGGACTTATTATTATTAGTGTTACTGCATCTTTTTTAACACAGGGAAAAGCTTTCCCATGGGGTGGTGCAGTGGGTGATACATCAAGTATTTGGCTTCAACAGATTATTGGAAAGGTAGGTACAGCAGCGGTTTTATTAATTTCAGCTTTGTGTTATGTTATCTGGAGATTCAATCCGGTATTTAAGTTTTCTTCGAATAAAAACATTGAAGAAACGGATAGCGATTCAAATACTATTTTAGAAGATTCGACCGAGCAAACGATAAGCAACCAGATGCTTAATCCAAAAGAAGAAGCAGTTCCAAATTTTGATCTTCAGATGATTGAGAAAGAAGATGTAACAAATGACAGTGCAAAACTTCTTATTGACAGTGAACTATTGAAGCAGAAACAAGAAAAAGTTTCTCAGGGGATTAAAGAAAATAACCTGGAATTGGAAATAAAAAGCGCACCTGAAAAATCCGCTATTGATAATACATCATCTGCGAAAATAGGGACTATAAAACCATATGATCCAATTCTTGATCTTAGGGATTACAAATATCCAAAACTGGATCTTTTGGAAACGCATGGAAGCGAACAAATTGTTAGAGACCCTGCTGAATTGGAAACAAATAAAAATCAAATTATAAATACGCTTAAGAATTATGATATTGAGATTGATAAAATAATGGCTACAGTTGGCCCAACAGTTACTTTATATGAAATTGTACCCAAGGCTGGCGTTCGTATTTCACGCATCAAAAATCTTGAAGATGATATTGCGTTAAGCCTTGCCGCCCTTGGCATTCGTATTATTGCCCCGATCCCGGGTAAAGGAACCATTGGTATAGAAGTGCCGAATGTTCGCAAAACAGTAGTGAGCATGAAAACACTACTGGCATCTGAAAAATTTCAGAACAATAATTTTTCACTCCCCATTGCTATCGGAAAAAAAATTGACAACGATAATTTTATTGTTGATTTAACCAGCATGCCGCACCTTTTAATGGCAGGGGCAACCGGCCAGGGAAAATCAGTAGGGCTTAATGCTATTCTGGTTTCACTCCTGTATAAAAAACATCCATCACAATTAAAATTTGTTTTAATAGATCCTAAAAAAGTTGAGCTCAGTATTTATAGTAAAATTCAAAA
>JBBJOK010000009.1:0-27565 GCA_037721545.1 Chitinophagaceae bacterium | reverse complement strand
AGAGCATCTGACTGTTAATCAGAGGGTCCCCCGTTCAAGTCGGGGAGGGGGAGCACATCAGATAAGGGTTTCAGACGATAAAAGTTTGAGACCCTTTTTCATTTGCATACTATTTGCATACTTTATTACACAAGTACCTTCAAAGATCTAAACAGAAACATGATTGGTTTTCTATGAACATATTAACATGGTCCTTTTTAGTGAAATACGCACTCACAACGAGGATTAACCCGTTTTCCTTCAAATAAACCATCCCACAAACGGGGGGGGTGTTAAGAACCTATCTTTTTCTTTCTTTAATTATCCTCGAGTTTCGCAATTTAAAAATAGTCTATTATGACACATGGCGACGAAAGAAAGTTGGATGAAATAAAAAATTTCATTTCACAACAAGTTTTAGCAACTAAGCAAATTTTGAATTTAAGTGAAGCAGCCGCTTACGCCGGAATATCAAAATCTTACATGTACAAATTAACGAGTGGCAGGCAGATAACATTTTATCGCCCAGCAAGTAAGTTAATATTTTTTAAGCGTACCGAATTGGACGCTTGGCTTTTACAAAATAGATTATCTACCATTTCGGAAATGACTCAATAAACATTTACCTATTATCTAAGCTTAAACATAAATGTTGTGAATAGTAAAAAAGAAAACGAAACTAAAATAAAAGATGCATTTCAGAAAGCAAAAGCAGATGCAGAAAAAATATGGAATTTGGTATCAGAAGATATTAAAGAACCAGAACCCCTATTGCTTTACCAAGGGAATCCAGTTATATTTAAGAATACAATTATAATGATCCAAGGTAAATCAGGGGTACATAAAAGTAGATTAAGTTCATCTTTGGCGAGCATTCTTGTTTGCGAAGATAATTCAAAAGAATTATTAGGATTTAGGAATGCCTCCCAATGTGAGAATTTAATAATATACTGCGATACGGAACGAAATATAAATTACCAATTGCCTGCGGTAATAAAGCAAATCATTAGTGATGCAGATACTGACTTAGAAACATTGAAGTCTAAATTCGCTATTCTACCCTTGATGAACACGCGTAGAACTGAAAGAACTTTAGTAATGGGTGAACAGTTCAAGGAGTTAAGGGCAAATAAAACAAGTGGGAAGTTCCATTTCGTTATAGTATTAGACATTATCTCGGATTTAGTTGGAAATTTTAACGATGTTGAAGATGTCATGAGCTTGGTGGACCTAATCAACAATGCCATTAATACTATTGATATTACTTTTATATTAGTAATTCATGAAAATCCAGGCAGTCAGGATAAAGCTAGGGGTCATTTGGGAACAGAACTCAATAACAAAGCAAGTACTGTTTTCCAATTATCAGAAAGTTCTATAGGAACTTTCAAATTGAAGATGCTTAAATCAAGAAGTACTCCTATTTATGGTGAATTAATGTTGCGGTTTGATGAGACGGTTAATAATTTAGTTTTATTAACGAATTCGTTCACAGAAGTATTCGCAGTAGATTCTGAAATATCTAAACTTAGGGAAGTATTATCTCAGAATTTTTTTACTGTCATCGAAAAAAAGGATTTATACAAGATAATTCAACAGAGATTGAACTGGAAAGAAAGAAAAATTGATGACAAGTTGAAAAAATTAATGGATCTCGGCGCCTATGTAGAAACCACTACAGGCAAATATTTATTGAGTAAGCTTAGAGGAAAAACAACTAACTATTTTTTGGAAATAGCTGACACTTTAGAAAATGAGGGCGAGGAATTAGAAATAGCAATATAATTCGCACATCCGCATTATCTATTATAGACCCTGCAAATGTGCGAATCATTAAGGCTGCCATGAGTTTGGGCAGCGTTTTTAATAACCAATTTCGGTATACGTGTATTTACTTATCCTTCTTTGAACCAAAAACTGCTTCATAGATAAAATATAAAACACCAAGAATTGGAAAACCTATAATCATCATATAAAATTTACCTCCAGGGTCACTATAACATCCATTGATAGTAAATAAGATTGTAACAATTAAGACAATAGAATGCAATTTCATATATTATTTATTTAGAAAGAATTAGAGATGTTATTTCAGGTGAAAATTCACATTCTAACACATTTTTAAGCATATGATCTTCGTCTTCTTCATTGGTAAGGAATTGCCAGTTGTTCCCCAAATCTTTTGAAATCCCTAGAATACATGTTGTTACGTGTTTTTAAATTTATTTGAAGTCGTAATCACGCATAACTTTGAGAAGAGTATTCTATTTAAACTAAATACCTTAATAGAATCTCCAGCAGAGTAAGAGAAGTCTTTATACTTCTTTCTTTTATCTCTAATCGTATTTCGAGTTTCCGCAAGTAAAAAATTCAAAGCCTGTTTTTCATTTATCATTTCAGGATTATTTTTGACTATCCACTTTAGATAAGCTGGATACACTTTTCTTTCGTAATTTTTAAGGTACGAAGGGTTTAAAATATTTATACATTCTATAGCTTGATATTTCAATATTGATATTCGTTTTTTATTAAGGATAGTATCTATTAATTGGTCTGGGGTAATTCCCTCAGAATTGAAATCCACTAATTGATCTTTTCTCTCAATGCATGAGTTTAATAGGGTGATCAGTCCTAATACTAATAATTTTATTTTCATTGTAAAATTTTAAAGATTTAGAAAAGGTATGGAATTAACGTGTTCAAATAGTTAATACAATTATATCCATTCGTTTAACTGGATAATTATAGACCAAAACTTTAGAGGGAAACATAGTTCTTGTAAGACAATTAAAAACAAAACTATTCAACAAGGTCCAAAACTTAAAAAATATAGAACTTTCAACACTTTGTTTCCATCTAAATTATTAGCTCCACTTCGTTTTCAATGGTTCTTTAGTTAAGCTGGGTAAACCAATTTAAAAGCAATGGGGAACAAAATACGGCAGCTGCCACTCATCGATCTCAGAAGTTGATCTGTATCGCTTAGTATTGTAGAGGAAAAGAATTCCAAACTATTCCTAAAAAAGAGTACTTTCAATGAGATTATTACAATAATAACATAGTAAATTATGCAGAACTTAATAAGCAAACCGATGCAATCCTCTCAGGAACTGTCTACTTTAAATCTCTATCACAAACAGAGGAACAAGGCCGCATTAAAGGCGGTAGAAGAAATGTCGAAGCATCCCTTATCTTACGAACAAGCAAAAGCACAGATAGCCAGGAAATATCAAAGGAAAGAACAGAGCAAGAAAAGCTCTTAAAAACTTACGCTCAGGAAGCAGGTATATGGATAGAACCTAAAACTATAGAAGGTTGGAACTATCTTGATACCGGCATGGAGAACAGGGTTTACTCCGAGTCAACAGGAAGTGTACTAAAAGTAGGTTACAACTATCTTAACTTCTACGATACACCACTCGATTTTCTCAGTTACAAAATATCCCTTCACAACTTCTTGTTTCCGCAGTCTGCTATAGAGCAGGATTTTAATGTAAATATATTGGATCCAGTGCTTGATAAGAAGAGAGAGCCGAAGCCGCTCCCTTCTATGAGGTACAAGGCAATAGTTACAAATTGGTTAGTGCATCTACGCTTGTCATAGCTTCACCTAACCTTTTTAATTCCACTTGGGCATAATGCTTCTCTGTAATTACAACAAATGAGTGCCCCATCAGTTCGCTCACTACTTTCATTGGTATATTATAGTACAAGAGAATAGAGCCGAAAGTTTTTCGTGCAATCTTATGCGTTAGTGGTTTGTTGATTCCACTATGTCCGCGATCTCCTTAAGATAACTATTAACCTTCTGATTGCTCATGGGTGGCACAATGAATGGTGAAAGATTGTAGGATTGAAAACCTTCGGTGCGAAATTTCTCCATGAGTATTCTGGCCTTTTTCAGAAGTGGTATGCTTATCATCTTTCGCGTCTTTTGCCTTTGGTAGCTTATTCATAAATTCCCATCGACCCCTGTCACAATATTGTCCAGCGTCAAGGTCATCGCATCACTGTAATGGAGGCCGGTGTATGCACTAAACAGAAATATATCACGGACACGATTAAGTCTGGGCTGTGCAAATTCATGACGTTCTAATTGCTCTGACTCATCAACATACGATCCTGTCGTGCTTAAAACGATGGCCTGGAAAGGGATTAGCAGCCATCCAACCATTATCAACAGCCATATTAACAATCGATTTGAGTACTTGTACAATCTTGTTTATCGTGATAAGTTTCATAGCTCTATCAGTCTTGAGGTAGGTTTCAAGATTTAGCTGAAAGAGGTAATTGATCTTCGTGACAGGAATGTCTTCTCTATCTTATTTGTAAATACATTTTCCTTTTTAGAAAAATGGTCATAAATAAATTTTATTGTCTCTCTATGAAGTAATAAAGAAAGCGAAGAATCAGTCTCGGCAAATCTCTTTGCTAACATTTGCTGCCACTTTATTTCCAAGCGCTTCCGATTTCTTCATGTCTTCACAAGCTTCCTTGATTTGGTTCATGCGCATTTTCAATAATCCCCGGTTAAAAAAGGCATTGGTATAATCAGGTTTGATATTTATTGCTTTATTCAAATCTGCCATCGCACCTTCGATGTCTAATTTTTTGATTTTTAAAAAACTCCTATTATAATATGCTTCCGCTAAATTATCGTCTAAACCTATTGCCTTATTGAAGTCATTGAAAGCTTCATCAAATCGTTTCCAATCGATAAAAAGATTGCCTCTATTATTGTAGTAATAAGCATTATTTGGCTTTATAGATATTGCTTTATTGTAATCGTTAAGCGCACTGGCAAAATCTTTTTTTCTTTTGTACTCAATAGCTCTGTTATTATGAGCCAGAGCGGATGATGTATCAGAATTTACAGAAGATGTAAAATCTTTGAATGCCTTATCAAATTTGCCAAGTTGTTTATATACTAAACCTCTGTTATTATATGCTAAACTATAAGTTTTATCCAAGTAAATAGCTTTATCAAAATCATTGATTGCTTCTTCATAATGTTTACTATCATAATTCACATTTCCACGGAAAAAATATGCCATTGGAAGCTTCGGGTCTATTTCTAATGATTTTTTACAATATATCATTGCATTATTATTGTCCTTTTGGATTGATTTTACTCTTGCCATTTTTGCATATGATATTGCAAAATTTGAATCAATCCGTAATGGCAATTCATAATAAAAAAATGCACTGTCATAATTTTTAGCATCGAAATGCATATCTCCTTTTTCGATAATTTGTTCTTTACTATTGGTATTTAGTATGTTTTTTATTGGATTATTGCAAGAAAGAAATATTATAATTAAAAGTATTGAAGATGGCAATAAAAATTTGTTCATAAGCAAATACATTAAAATTTATCGGTTAAAATTAACCTTTTAAAAGTGACTGTGATTAGTGACAAATTACATTCTAAAATGTCATCCTCTATTAATAACCAAGACAAAATAATTAATTGGTAACGATATCTAATTCGTAATGATGAATAGGTTCAAAAATATTTAAAGGGCGTTTAGCTCATTTTTATGAGGGATGCAAATAGCCCCAAGCACATCTTCAAAAAACTTCAAGCACCTTTTCAGGCACCTATTGTCGCTGTGAAATATTTGAGTGATTAGCTTTCACCCCCGAAAACTTAGAAATTAAACTTTTCAGACTTGCCATTACCTTTTCGTTTCATGTCCCCAACTTCAAAATAGAACCAATCAAAAAGATCGTTTAGTGTTGTTCCATATTTCGCATACTGAGTACCCTTTTGGTAAGTATTACCTGAGGCAGTCTCTAATATTTCTCCAGGAATCGATGAATTAAATGCGCTAACATAACGGTAACCCGATTTCTCTTTCTGTTTAACTAGGTTATCTATTAACCCATAAACATGATTTCTTGAAGTACATCGCCCATACATAATTACAGCAGATGGTGAGTCATTTGCATTGTATTCAATTTTGATATTCGCTTCAAAAGATTCACCTCCATACTGTAACGTAACGGCAGAGGTATTTTTATACTTCTGAAAAAGCCGATCAAGATCACTCGTTATTTTCATGGGGGTCTGTGGGGTGCGTTTTAATTTTTGTTGCGAAAAACCTGTAATGCTAATTATCATAAGCGTTAGGCTCATCAGGAAATACTTCATAATTGTCATTGCAATCTTTGCAACTGCTAGTGGTGTACTCATACAAGGTGATTTTTACGTGTTACAAATATATATTACAGACGTCATACATGACGCCACTTTTGCAACTATATAATTGGAAGTTGCGATGTGAATTATAAGTACAGCGAAGCTTATTGCAAAGCATTTGGTGATCAACTGAGAAAGCTGCGGTTAACAAAAGGTATACCCATGCGAAAGTTGGCTTTGCAGGCAGATATGGAGTATTCACAACTTTCAAAAATTGAAAGAGGTGTCATAAATACTACTATCAGTACTGTGTATATGCTTTCCTTGGCTCTGGATATACCCGTGAAAGAATTCTTCGACTTCAAACTTCCTGCTAAAAGCAAGAAGTAAGCTCCACTTCATTTTCAGGGGTTCTCGGTTATAAGCAGGATAGACCGTCTCAAAAGCAGTGGGAACAAAATACAGCAGGACCTGCTGCCACTTGTCCTTCTCAGAAGTTGATTTGTATTGCAAAGCACTCAAACAAATATACTTTGCCGTAAATCTGGTAAAGGAATTTTCCTCTTGGATGTTGAGCGGTAATTATCCTCTCTACCCACACCATTGTACCGGCTTGAAATGTTCCGATAGACTCAATACAACACACTCTAATAGGACAGTACAGAACTCTTAAGTGGCCATTAGAGTTCACTACCAATAAAGAGTACTCACTATTTGACATATCGTTGTGTTTTATCATTTGTTGGAGAAATAAAAGCCTGGCCTTTTCGGCACCAGGCTAAACCCACTCATGGTAACTATTTCAAGTACCAATTGAAGGTCTGATCTTGTAGGGAAGACTTAAGATTGTATACAAAACTAAATGCGTTGACACCTCGCTCTACAAACTGGTCGATATAAGTAGACTTGTTTGCATTTGTAAAGAGGTTATATAGTCGCCAAAGGTTTATGGTACCGTCTCCCATTTTGCAAAATGAATCATCCCTGTAGAAGTCCCTGACTACACTTCCCATCTGGTTATCACCAAATAGTAATGCAGGTATGCCATTCTTCATAATATTAGGCAAGTACTGATACATTCTTGTCCTCCCAACCAGTTGTGCAAATTGTTGTTCGGATAAGCTGTAATTGCACAGTTGCTTCAAATGAAACAAGTGATGCTGCTGATTGTAATTTTGTATTAGACTTCTGATGCACGCTTGTAATTGCCCAATGCTACTCACTTTGAGATTCATCATCGCACCATCGGACCAAACGCACATGTTTAGACATACTTTGTTCTGAAACCCGATGAATATCTTAAAGTGTTCATCTGCACCTTTTTTATTGTAAAGGTTATCGAGGTTGTATGACTTAATACCTCCGACAGTAAGAGATAGAGTGTTGCCATCTAACACAACACTGATGGTAGGGATTTCGATAATGAAGGCCATGCGTTCGTAAAATATCGTGCGCTCCCAATCTTCCAATTGGTTTGCAGGCTTGTCTTTTGCCTCTGGTATTCTTCCCTTGATTGGATGTGAAAGCCTGATTGCTGGGGACAAGATTGTTTCCATCGGATACATTTCGGCTACAATAGTTTGCGTAACCTCTATGAATTCAGCACTTGATATAAGCCGCTCATTGTCCTTTGCATAAACGGGTATTAAATGCTGTGATTTGATCTCTTCTAAACTACATCCAATAGTGTTTGCATGGATGAAAGGTTTATCGGTAGATACATCTTCGTAAGGTATAAATTGGCTCTCATCTTTACTCTCTCTATTCTGTACTGGTACCAGGATTAAGGTAGTGTCCATTTGCTGATTGTTTTAAATGGTGAGAAATATGGTTTGATGTAACAGGTGCAGCTGCTAAAAGTTGTTGTCTTCTCTTTGTGAAAGAAGCGGTGTGTTTGATTAGTGCGGATTCAGATTGGTTCTTGTACAATGTCAATAACTCATGTACTGTTTTGCAACCATCAATTGCATGCTGCAATGAGGTATCAGGTACTTTATCAGGAAGTACATTAGGCGTAGGATCACTTCCTATGTTGCACCACTCCAGAATTTGTTTACCGGTTTCAATAGATATTCTACTCTCCGGTTTTCCTTCGAAAAGGCCGGTGCGGTCTTTACTAACTATAGCATTATGTTTAATGTCTACATCAAATACAAGAGTTAGCTCGAAATCCATTCCATCGCGGGTAATGCCTTTCAGTCCTACTTTTTCCGGGACCATTTTACCATTCTTTTCAGTAAGTACATAATCCTGTTTCGTTCTAATAGTACCAATTATGTGACAGCTACTTTGGAGTATAGCCTGGATAAAAGCATTATGCCTCGGAGTAATTTTACTCCAGTTGGTGAAACTGTTACCTGCCATGTTGCTATGAATATCCAATATACCTTCCCACTCGTGACTGCATGAGTCGATTATAATAACTTCCATTCCTGATTTTTCGCAAATGCCGATTGCCTCGATATATTTCTCAGGTGTAAAGGGTGCAGAGATGCTAATTGTATTGAATGTACCGAGGTGTGAATACAATTCTGCTGAATGATTTTCTGTGTCGACTACAGCGATCTTTGTCCAATCGCCGCAAAGACCAAAAGCGAGATACAATGCGCTGAATGTCTTACCTGATCCGCTTGGCCCTTGTAATGCCATTTTTATTCTTGCCCGTTGTCGGGATGCTTTACGTAATTCCATAATGACTACTTTGATTGTTGGGTGAAATAAAAAGGGCAGAACTGCATATCAGCAGCCTGCCCAAAATGAATGTTCTCGGAGTATTGCTTTACACTTCTGCATTGGCAAACTCTCTTTGATCCACCGGTTGTTCTTCCAGTGTTTCCTCCAAGGTATATTCATACCTGTGAGATAACCTAATGACTTCGCCAGTTTCCTTAACTGTGTAGTCATACGGTTCTGATAGCACCCTTTGAACAGTACCGGGCAATTGTGTGCCGATTAATAATTCTGCCGTGCTTTCATCGAATGTTGTAGCAACGTAACAGGTACGTGCAGTGAGGTACACCTTACCTGTTTGTTGACTTTGTACAGCTTCAATCCCTCCCTGTACTTTAAGACTAACGAAGGGCTTGCCGTCAGTGTTCTGTGATTGTTTTGTTCCAATGATCTTTACCATGATTTGAGTTTTTTAAGATTATACCCGGGGGATATTTCCGAGCAAGATTTCGTACGGGGCGGTCCCAAGAGGTAGTATCCGAAAACACCCATATACTTTCAAAAGCTGTACAGTGTAGTGGGGGGTCAATTTAAATGGTACAAGAAGGGGGCGGGATATTAAAAAATACGGCCAAATCCAATTTCGTGCAGGATCGGGCGTAGTTTCAATAGTACAATTTAAAGGATTTAATAGCAAATCCCATTTTGTGCCCGATGATATAGAAGAGTTTTTAGGATGAAAACTGTATAATGTTTTAGGAAGATTAATTGATAGTAGATATTGAATAAACTAAGGCTGAATTTAGGGCTGACAAGGATAGATCTCTACACAGTAACAGACATTTCAATACTAATTTCAATAATCGAAACGAATTTTTAATCGGGGCATCATAACAAAAAACGGTATTGGATTTTTGTTGTGATGGTTAAAATTTCTATCAGTAATTATTTTGCAGCACTCTACAAATAATTTTTCTTTTATTTGCAGATGTTTTCTTATCTTTACAAGAGAAAAACGTTCTACAAAGATAAAATGAATAAAACAATACAAGATATAGCAGACATTCGATTTGGCTTATACACCCAACCGGATAGTACAGGTCAGATTGCTTACCTGCAGCTTCGCCAATTTAATGTTGAAGGCAGGATTATTTCCAAAACAAATGACTTTATAAATATAACTAATAAGACTGAAGGGCATCTTTTAAAGGATGGAGATTTATTATTTGTAGGAAAAGGTAATCGCTTATTCTCATGGTGTTATAGAGACAGTGAAGGACTGGCTATTGCTTCTTCAATCTTTTTTGTACTTCGTCCCGACACTAAACTTATCTACCCGGAATATTTAGCTGCTTTTTTAAACGCTCCTCAAGCAAAAGCCGCCTTTCAACAACTGGGCAGTGGCACAAACATCTTTTCAATTCGCAAATCTGAGTTAGGTGCTTTTCAAATACCCATTCTTCCAATGCACCAGCAAAAAAGGATAGCGGTACTGGCAGAACTGCACCAGCGGGAGATCGACTTGGCGAAACAGTTAATTCTTCAAAAACAAAATCTATATACGGCAATCATTTCAAAACTGATAAAATAATTATTATGGAAAAAAAGCACACACAAAAAGAGATTAACGGTATTGTTTGGAAGGCCTGCGATACATTCCGGGGTACTATAGATGCTACTCAATACAAAGATTATGTGTTAACCATGCTGTTTGTAAAATATGTAACGGATGTATGGAAAGATAAAAAAGCAGTATATGCTGAAAAATATAATAATGACGAAGTGCGTATTGAAAGAGCATTGCGTAACGAACGTTTCCAGGTACCTGCAGAAAGCTCTTTTGATAACTTATTTGAACAGCGCAATGAAACAAACCTTGGTGAGCTAATCAATATCGCATTAGAAAAGTTAGAAGATGCAAACCGTAGCAAGCTGGAAAGAGTATTCCGCAATATTGACTTTAATAGTGAAGCAAACCTTGGACAAACAAAGGATCGTAATCGCCGTTTAAAAAATCTATTGGTTGATTTTTCTGCTTTGGATCTACAACCCTCACATCTTGAAGGAAATGATATTATTGGTGACGCTTATGAATTCCTGATAGCACAATTTGCCAGTGATGCCGGCAAAAGGGCTGGCGAATTTTACACACCCGGAGAAGTTTCTACACTGTTAGCAAAATTGGTAGACCCAAAGCCGGGGAATCGTATCTGTGATCCTGCGTGCGGCTCTGCTTCTTTACTGGTGAAAGTTGCCCGTGAAGTGGGCAGTAATAATTTCTCCCTTTATGGTCAGGAAAACAATGGCAGTACCTGGGCATTAGCTCGTATGAATATGTTCCTGCACGAAATGGACAATGCAACGATTGAATGGGGTGATACATTAAACAATCCCCGCTTATTGGAAGGAGACCGGTTAATGAAGTTTCATATCGTAGTTGCCAACCCGCCTTTCTCATTAGATAAATGGGGTGCCGAAGATGCCCTCGCAGATCAGTACTCCCGCTTTCATCGTGGGGTACCACCCAAAAGTAAAGGCGACTATGCATTTATTACACACATGATTGAAACCACGTATGAAGATGTAGGTAAAGTAGGTGTAATTGTACCACATGGTGTATTGTTTCGTGGCAGCAGCGAGGGTAAAATAAGGGAACAATTAATTAAAGAAAATTTGCTTGAAGCTGTTATTGGCTTACCATCAAACCTGTTCTTTGGTACAAGTATTCCTGCAGCTATTCTCATTTTCAATAGGGGAAAGGGTTATAATAAAGATGTTTTATTTATTGATGCCAGCAGGGAGTACCAGGAAGGCAAAAACCAAAACCGTTTGAGGGAAGATAAAGACATCAAACACATAGTTGATACTTACAAAGCATTTAAAGCCGCAGCCCCATTAGAAACCGAAGAAGGTATTGTTGTGGAAGAAAAATATGCTTACCGGGCAACACTGAAAGAGATTGAAGAAAACGATTATAACCTGAATATTCCCCGGTATGTGGACACATTTGAAGAAGAAGCACCAATAGACATTAGTACCACACAAAGAGAAATCAGCAGGTTAAAAACAGAACTGGCAGGTGTAGAAAATAAGATGGAAGAATACTTAAAAGAGTTAGGGTTTTAGTTTTATCCTGCTATAGTGCTGTTATGAAGCATCGTTGCGTCGCACTCTTGTACCGTTACATCAATATTGAACAGAAAAAACATGAGCATAAATAATCAACATAAGACCGGCTATAAACACACACCACTGGGATGGATACCAGAGGAATGGGAAGTAAAAAGTTTGAATGAGCTTGTTGATTTTCTTGACGGTCAAAGAAAGCCGATAAAGGAAAGTGACAGAGCACAAATTAATGGCTTGTATCCATATTATGGCGCATCAGGGATAATTGATTTTGTTAATAATTATATATTCGATGATGACCTTATTCTATTGGGTGAAGATGGGGCAAACATTATTAATAGAAGTAGTCCATTGGCATTTAGGGTTGAAGGCAAGGTTTGGGTAAATAATCATGCTCATGTTTTGAAACCAAAGAACGGGACTGAAATCGGTTATCTGACGGAATTTTTAGAAAGTATTAGTTATGACAAATATAACAGTGGAACCGCTCAACCTAAATTGAATAAGGAAATTTGTAGTCAAATTCCAATAGTATGTCCGCCCAATAACGAACAATGCAAAATCGCTGCCATCCTCTCCACCTGGGATGAAGCCATCACCAAAACCCAACAATTCATTGCCCAACTGCAACAACGCAATAAAGGTTTAATGCAGCAGTTGGTTACAGGTAAAAAAAGGTTGAAGGGGTTTGAAGGGAATTGGAAACGGTTAAATATTTCGGAGATTGCAAAAGAGATTAGTCTAAAGAACAGAGCCGATAAAAAACTTACAGTGTTATCCTGTACCAAATATGATGGTCTTGTTCCGTCACTTGAATATTTTGGAAGGCGGGTTTTTGGTAGCGACACAAGCACCTACAAAGTTGTTCCTGAAAAACATTTTGCTTATGCTACAAATCACATTGAAGAAGGCTCAATTGGTTACCAAAGTATTTTTGATGAAGCATTGATAAGTCCAATGTATACAGTGTTCAAAACGACTGCCGATGTAAATGATAACTTTCTTTTCAAGTTGCTCAAATCACACCAATATATTCATCAGTATTGTAAAAGAATGGAAGGATCAATAGACCGGCGTGGAGGTTTAAGATGGGATGAGTTTTCAAAAATTCCTGTACATCTTCCTGAACTAAAAGAACAAGCCGCAATTGCAACAGTTTTAGATAAAGCGGTGGAAGAAGTAAAACTTTACAAACAAAAACTTTTTGCCTTACAGCAACAGAAAAAAGGTTTAATGCAAAAATTATTAACGGGCGAGGTGAGGGTGAAAGGGTAAAATCACAAATATGAAAGCAACGAACACAGATAATTGTACTGTTTCAGGAATAATAGCAAAAGAGCTCAATATTATTTTCAGCAATAATGAGTTTCGTTTGGGTAAGTGGGGCGACGTTGACAACTATTGTGAGTTAGCACCCGACACCTATGTTTTACTGGAATGTGAGAAAGGTCAGAAACATCCAAATACAAATGTTTTAAAATTATACCCCTATCTGGAAGAAAACCCGGATGTGAAAATCGTGTTGCTGCATTATTTCTACCAGGAAAATAATGCACCAAAAAACAGGTTGATGTTATGTGGTTTTATTGCAGAAAAAATTGAAAGAGCATTTGAGGGAAGATTTCAATATTTAAAACTGCCGCAGGACATTAAAATGGTGCCTTCATTCTTGCAGCAACAGAAAAAAGGATTACTGAAAAACTTATTAACGGGAGAGGGCAGAGTAAAAGCGTAATATGATCACCTTCTTGGCATCAGGAAATAGATAAATTAAAAAACATGAACAAAACATTCAATTTTTATTGCGACGAGAGTTGCCACCTTGAAAAGGATAAAACTCCTTTCATGTTGATTGCTTATGTAAGTTCTGCATTTAACCAGGTACGAATGCATAACGATAACATACGGAAAATAAAACAAAACCATAATCTGCATACAGAGGCAAAATGGAGTTCTCTTTCAAAATCAAGTTATCCATTTTACAGCGAATTAATTGATTATTTTTTTGCAACTGATCTTCAATACAGGGCTATTGTTATTGACAAATCCCAATTAAAACATGATGATTATAATCAGAGCCACGATGATTTTTATTACAAGATGTATTTCCAGTTATTGAGCAAGAAAATACTACATGACTGTAATTACAATGTTTACCTGGACATAAAGGATACACGAAGTGCAAAAAAGGTGAATGGTTTAAGAGCTTTTTTAAACAACAATTTTGTGGCAGTTAGAAACTTACAGAATATTCGTTCTCATGAGAGTGAGTTGATGCAACTGACAGATGTAATTACCGGAGCTATTGGGTATCACTTAAGAGGTTTGGACAAGGTGATTGCAAAGAAAAAAGTGATAGAGAAAATTAAATCTCACAGCAAGTTGCCATTAACCGCTTCAACTGCAAAAGATAGCCAAAAGTTCAACCTCTTTTTTATTGACCTTAAGTAATTACTATGCCATTAAACCTAATAAAAATATATCCGCTGTTGCTGGAGCTTGCATACATGAATGAAGGGCAGCGAACTGCTTCATTAAAAGCAATATTCAAAAGGGACATCGAAGACAATCCAGGGCTAAATTTTCGCACTAAAATTATTCGCCCGGTAAAAGGGGAAGAACCTTCCATGCAAATATTGTTCAAACATCTAACCTGTGAAGAAGTTGAAATGGAAAATGAAGATGGAACAACTTATCCCAAGCGGATATTTGAAATGGATAGATCGGTTCGGTTGCATTGGGTTCGCCATCACTTTGAAGAAAAGAAAAAAGAAAATGTGGAAGTATTTAGCATTGAGGAAAGGGATCAGCGAAAAAGAAAGGATATCATAAGAACATACATCTATGACGTAGAGCAGGATTATATAATTGTTTTAGAGCCGCAGCGAAGTAATACCGATTATTATCTTTTGACCGCTTATTATCTAAACAAGAAAGAAGGTAAGAAAAGCATTCAAAAGAAGTTGAAGAAAAAACTGCCGGACATTTATTAAAAACGCAAGGCTCGGTGTATATCTTGATACATCGAGCCTCGAAACTCCTTCTTCCTATAATTGGTAAGATGAGCAGCGCAAATGTAAGGTGGATAAATTGAAAAAGCAAACTTAATCAGAAGCAAAAGGAAGCTAAGATATAAAGGCATTGATAATCAATCGAAAAAAAAGGTAAAAATGGATACTCCCTCATTTAAAGAAGATCACATTTCACAGATACCGGCACTTCAAATGTTGATGAAGCTGGGTTACCGGTACCTTACACCTGACGAAGCATTAGAGGCAAGAGGAAACCGAAGCTCAAATGTATTGCTGGAAACAATATTGAAAAAGCAACTAAAGGAGATCAATAAGATTGAATATAAAGGCAAGGAGTTTCCGTTTAACGAAACCAATGTCAACACAGCCATTCTTTCTTTAAGAGACCTTCCGTTGCAAGATGGGTTTATGGCAGCAAGCAAGGCTTTTTTTGATATGATGACATTAGGAAAAAGCTTTGAACAAAATGTATTGGGTGACAAGAAAAGTTTCTCCTTTAAATATATAGATTGGAAACATCCTGAAAATAATGTGTACCATGTAACAGAGGAATATGCAGTCCTTCGGTCAGAACGTGTAGATACTTACCGCCCGGATATTGTGCTCTTCATTAATGGCATTCCAATGTTGGTAATTGAATGCAAAAGCCCTAAAATAAAAAATCCAATTGACCAGGCTATAGAGCAACATTTACGCAACCAACAGGAAGATGGCATTCGTTCACTCTACTACTATTCAAACATTGTAATGGGTTTAGCAGTTAATGAAGCTCGCTATGGTACCACTGGAACGTCAAAGGAATTCTGGAGTGTTTGGAAAGAGCAGTTTAGAAATAAAAAGGAAGAACAAAAATGGTTGCAAGAGTTACAGCAATTAAAAAATAAAACGCTACCGGATAATGACAGAACAGTATTGTTCAAAGAAAGGTTTCGTTATGTACTGCAATATTTCAATCAGTTAGAACAGGAAGATCTAACAATTACTGAGCAGGATAAACTATTATATAACGTTTGTCGTAAGGATCGTTTACTTGATATAATGTATCACTTCATTTTGTTTGATGATGGCATTAAAAAAATAACCAGGTACCAACAATATTTTGCAGTAAAATGGACACTGGAAAGAATTACCAAAGTCCAACCTGATGGCACAAGGCAGGGTGGAGTTATCTGGCATACACAGGGTAGCGGTAAATCATTAACAATGGTAATGCTGGCACAATTAATTGCTATGCATCCTGCCATTAAAAACCCAAAAATAGTTTTAGTAACAGACAGGGTTGATTTAGATGATCAGATCACAGATACTTTTAAAAAATGCGGAAAGCCGGTAATGAATGCTGCAACAGGTGAAAAGCTGGTAGAGTTGTTAGAAGCTAATAGTGATGCTATAATTACAACCATCATCAATAAATTTCAATCTGCTGTCACTAAAGCAAAAGAGGTATTTAATAGTAGCAACATCTTTGTGTTGGTTGATGAAAGCCACCGTACACAGTATGGTACTTTCAACGTAAAAATGCAAAAGGTTTTTCCTAAAGCCTGTTACATTGCCTTTACAGGAACCCCATTATTAAAGAAGGATAAAAGTACCGCTTCAAAGTTTGGTGGCATTATTCCCGGAACAATTTATACGATAGCCAATGCAGTTGAAGATAAGGCAGTAGTGCCCTTATTGTATGAAGGCAGGCACAACATTATGACCGTAAATGAAAAGCCCCTTGATACATTTTTTGATAGAGTATCAGAGCCGTTAACAGAATATGGTAAGACGTCATTGAAAAGAAAGTTTTCTACACGTAATGCCGTCGTTCAATCTCTTTCGTTTATAGAAAACACTGCCTGGGACATAGTAAAGCATTTTACTGATAACATTCAAAACACAGGTTTCAAAGCCCAATTAGTTGCACCAAATAAATTATCTGCAATCAGGTACAGGGATATTTTAAAAGACATTGGTAGAGTATCTGTTGAGTTACTTATTTCTGCTCCAGATACCAGGGAGGGAGAAGAAGATGCTTTTGAAGGAAGTGAAGATAAAGTAAAGGTTTTTTATAAAGCCATGATGGATAAATATGGTAGCACAGAGAAATATGAAAAGGCAGTTATTAATGGATTTAAAAAACAGGATCATCCTGAAATTATCATTGTTGTTGATAAGCTGCTAACAGGTTTTGATGCACCAAGAAATCAGGTATTGTATCTGACAAGAAACTTGAAAGAGCATACATTACTTCAGGCGATTGCAAGAGTAAATCGTTTGTATCCGGGGAAAGATTATGGATACATAATTGACTATTATGGAAATCTTGAGAACCTGGATGATGCCTTACATACTTATGCAGGCTTAGAAGAATACGACGAGGATGAATTAATTGGTACACTTACCAATATGGCTAATGAAATAGAAAGATTACCACAAGCACATTCTGAGGTATGGGATATTTTTAAAGAAGTAAAGAACAAATACGATGAACCTGCTTACGAGGAGCTGTTATCTGATGATGCAAAGAGGCACAGCTTTTACGAAAAGCTTTCTCTTTATTTACGGTTGCTGAAACTTGCGTTATCAAGTTTAGAGTTCAATAATAATACTCCTGAAAAGCAAATTGATAAATATAAAAAAGATGCTGCTTTCTTTTTAGCACTTCGGGTATCTGTAAAAAGACGTTACTCCGATGAACTGGATTACAAGGAATATGAAGCACAGGTTCAAAAGCTTATTGATAAACATATTACTTCTGATGGTGAGGTTTTGAAGATTACAGACCTGGTTAACATTTTTGATAAAGAAGAAAGGGAGGCAGAATTGGAAAAACTTACTGGTAAAGCAGCAAAGGCAGATCACATTGCAAGCCGAACTATAAAGGCTATTAATATAAGGATAAATGAAGATCCTGTCTTTTATAAGCGGCTATCAGAAATGATTAAGAAAACAATTGAAGAATACCATCAGAAGCGAATTGATGAGGCTGAATATTTAGCCAGAACAAAGGATTTTGAAGACACTTTTTTTAGTGGTAAGAGAGACAATGTTCCCGTAATCATAAAAGACAATCCTACAGCAATAGCATTTTATAACCTTGCAACAGAAGAATTAAAAGATGCATTGCATCCTAAAGCAAATAGATTGGATATAGCAGTTGATATTGCAACAGGCATTGATGAAATTGTTAAGGCAAATGTTTTTGATAATGGTAAGCCGGTAATTGATTGGCAAAAGAATGATGATATAAAAGGAATGATACGAATACAGATTGATGACTTAATATTTGAAATGAAGGTTAAGTATGATTTGGAGTTGGAGTTCGACCATATAGACCAACTCATTGCTGAATGTATTAAGGTAGCAGAAACAAAATATAAAAATTAGTGCAGCATCATATTTTCTTTGGAAGCCGGCAAATAGACTTTAGCCTTACATACCTAAAGCGAAAATCGTTAGGTATCAAAGTAAATCCCAATTTAAGTGTTGAAGTACTTGCACCATTAGATACAAAAAAAGAATTGATTTTAAAAAAGATAAAAGCTAAAGCACCATGGATATTAAAACAAATAGATCATTTTAATTCTTACCGTCCCAGTACACCCCCGAGACGCTTTGTAAATGGTGAAACACATTTGTATTTAGGTCGTCAGTACAGATTGAAAGTTATACCTGATACCACAGGTGTTATAAAAGCCTGGAGAGGTCAGTTGTGGATACATGCTGTAAATACAACACATGAAGATTTAAAAAAACAATTGGATGAATGGTATAAACAAAAAGCTATGGGCGTTTTCAATAATCTCCTTCAAGAGACAATACCTAAATTCAAAAAGTATAAGATAGCATCACCAGTTTTATCCATACGTACTATGTCCAAAAGGTGGGGTAGTTGTTCACCTTCAGGAAAAATCATTTTAAATCCCGAACTAATTAAAGCTTCAAAAGGAAGCATTGAATATGTAATCATACATGAACTTTGTCATTTGGTACATAGAAATCATGATAGAGTTTTTTTTAACCTTCAAAATAAAATGATGCCTGATTGGAAAAAATGGAAAGATAGATTGGAGTATAGTTTAGCATAAAAAAAACATTTTTTACGCAAAAGAATAGCAAGTCAAAAGCTCATTTTGGTAGTAACATTATTCTTACCTTATACCTGTACAGTTAATATCCCCATAACTGCGATAGCGCCATATATAATGAGCAATAACTTTGTAAAAATAAAAACCTATGAAACATATTGCTATTGAAAACACTGTTGAAGGCGTTTTGATTTATGATTTTTATTCTCAAAAACCCATTTTCCATTTAGTAATCGAAGATGATATAACGCATGAATCTATGCGTGAAAGGATTATTGAATTAGCTGATCAGCAGTGGATGAATGTAAAAACGATTGAAGAAATAATAGATCATAAACGTCCAGTATTTACAGAAAGTGCTGTTAATTGGGATTCTTTATTGAGTGAGGCCTATCATATTTTTTCTGATAGGGTAAATGGATCGATACATAGATATACTAATTGGATAGCGTAAGCAATTCGCGTATCTTTTCTTTAGCCGCATAGATCAATCGGAGTAAGGTTTACAGATTTAAATCCGGGAAACTACCCAATAGACGCCTTTAATGATACACAAGAAACAATTAAATTGTATGAAGTAATATATAGGTATAAAAGCAATTTGGTGAGGATTATTTACTTCACCCTGCAGGCTATTATAAAGCGATTTAAAGGAGTAATTTCCAATTAAGAGCAGGTTGCAAGTCTAAGACGCATAAAAGTAAGTTTATTAAGCCTTTAATTATAACAACCAGTGGATCATAGATGCAGAGGGAAAACCACTTGCCGATAATTATAGGGATACCGGCTAATGTAATTTAACAGATAAATTGATGTCAAAACCTTTAAGAGATTGATGGCATATAATCTTCATCTCCTTAATTTTATATATAACTTGGGAACTCAAAAAGTTTACAGATAAATCATATACGTGTAACCCTTTTTTGGATTCCGATTCGTTTTTTTGAAGAAACGGAAGACTAATACATGCATTATAAATGTCAAGATAATTATCCTCAGATGAAGAAGTGTGCGTTAAAGAATAATCATAATATTCCATCTCTTTTTGAAAAAGTATATACTCCGGAGTATTGAAAAACTCTTCTTGGGTATAAAAAGACACTGCTTTCTTAGCATAAGGTGTCATTAACTGTGCATTCCTTATTGTTTGTCTTTCAAGAAATCTTAAAAATATTTCATCTGGTCCGGTAAGGCTTGTATCCTTACATACGGAATTTATAAAAGCATTGAAAAACTTACCAGCATTATGTTTCATAGGAAAAACTGCAATATTATTACTATCTGTTACTTTGGTAAATGCAAACTTTAATAATTTATAATCAATCAAATTTTCTTCAAGTAGTTTATCGTATATGTATTGACTTGCAACAATGGATTTTTGAACCGTTGTTTCTAAATCGCCATTTTGGTGATAAACTTTCAATTCAGCTTGACTAGGTAAATTATTTGATAGCTCTTTTATTTCTTTTAATAATATTGATGCTTTTTCAAAGCCTACTTCATCTGAAAGACCAGATTTAGCATAAGATTGAAGGGTCGAAAAATTTACATACTTAACTACCGTATCTTGATATTTACCAATTGGAGTTCCTTGGTTTTTAATATCCGAAAATAAGTCCTTAAAAAATCCCATAAATTAATTTAGATTTTTTAAAATTGTTATTTCATTTTCCCCACTTTGGCAAAGTAGTTATTAAAATTCTATCTAAAATATTATTATGGTTTGAAAGTTAGATTAGAAAGTGGTAAATAACATGATTGCGGTGATATTATCAAAGATTGTGTTGTGCTCCGCCAAAAAATTATTTTTAACGAATTTGACATATCTAAGATGCTAAACCGATTAAATAAAAAAGGACCATTGTTAAGTTGTGGCATTAATCCCTAGAACGATATTAATATTTTAGCCCACTCTTTTTTTGTTTCGTTTTCAAAACTATCTAAATAACTTGCAGTCGTCTTTGTACTTGTATGACCTAGTGCTTCGCCTATAAACTCAGTAGGTACTCCACCACGTCTCATAATCGTAGCAAAACTATGACGGGCATAATAAGTGGTAACAGGTTTGGTAATTCCTACATTTAAAGCCACTTGTTTTATATACTTGTTTACCATCTTTGTAAACTGCTGGATAAGTCGTTGTTCTTTTTCAGGGGTAATACCATGCTCCAATATTGGAAATAAATAATTATCACTGTCTGAGTTGTCATTCTTCCATCTATCAATAATTTTCCCAATCTCTGAGGTAACGTAAATAGAAATAGGTATACTGGATGTTCGATTTGTGTGCTGGGTCTTAGCTCTCGTAAAGTAAATAAAATCTCCATCCACATTTTTGTACTTGAGTAGTGCAATATCTTTCATATTAATACCATTACATAGATAACTAAATATAAAAAAATCCCTTGCTCTCTGACACCATGTATCTGGCAAAGCATCATAGTACATAATCATTTTTATTTCTTCTTTCGTTAATGCTTTTTTAATGTTTCTTGGAGCGGGTATTTGGTACTTTCGTTTGCCGAACGGATAATTTTCTCTGGATATCATTCCTGCTTCAATTGCTTCGCTTATAATTGCACGGAGGGGACGCAGATAAATACCCACAGTCGAAATTGATTTTCCGTTACTTATAAGCCATGCTTCATATTCATTTAAAAATTCAATAGTGACATCCCTCAAACTAAGTTTAACCGAAAAAGCTTTTATGCTATTCATGCTGGACCGATAATTACTAGCGGTGCCCACTTTAAAATTGATTAACTTTCTCTTGATATTTTCTTCATAACATTTATAAACATCTGTACCTGATTGTTTATTCTTAAAAAGTTTTGATTCAAAAAGACGAAAGGTAAAATCTGGTAGGTCGTCGCATATTTTATTGGCTTTCACTAATGCTCCATCGCACTTCAACTTCCACTCCTTTAATTGCCTCCTAAAGTTTAGGTCTAAACTTTTCTTGATATTATCCGGATTGTGAACCAAACTAAACTCTTCTTTTGTCATAACAATATCAATCGGATAATATTTCTGTTCTTTTACCATTGTTACTCTTAATTTAACCGGATATTTTTCGGAATTATTTTTTGCACGCCTGGTATCCAGGATAATTTTGGTTGAGGGTTTCATAATTTTTTTAAAATTTTAATGGGTTAATGATTTGCATACTATTTGCATACTTTTCCTAATAAAATAGGATAAAGTATGAATGCAAAAGAAATGTATATATCAATACAATCCTTTGCTGTAAAGGCTTTTGAAAGAATAAGTAAAAACAGGAAAAGAAATGAAATGAAACAGTTTGGGACTGTTAATCAGAGGGTCCCCCGTTCAAGTCGGGGAGGGGGAGCTTGATAATCAATCACTTATAAAGGTCGCTTTAGCGGCCTTTTGTTTTTTGCAAACAATTTGCAAACATCGAGATCAAATGAAAGAACTTTTATAAAATTATGAATTCAAATTCAGATTAATTTATTCAATTAAATATATCCTAACTCAACTTAACTGTTTTTACTTTAAACCTCAACTACTGTCTTTAAACTTAGTATGACTACGGCTTTCGATTCTACATACTTAAAGGATTCAATAATATTTTACTGCCCTAAAAATCTTAGTGTGGCATCCACTAAATTTTCTACCATTTAAAATGCTTGTTAAAAAGCGCTTATTTTCTAGGTAAAAAATTTGCAAACAAAATTAAGTAATTTAGTCAGTATATATACTTTTTTACTAGTAATTTTGTCAACAAATATGCTATTTATGATAGTTGTAAAAAGAAGAATTGAAAAACAGGTAGAGCAATTATTAGGTAAGAATAAGGTTTTGCTGATATTAGGAACTAGGCGTGTAGGAAAAACTTTTCTGATTAATGCGATTCAACAAAAATATAAAAACCCTGTTGTTGTCTTAAATGGGGAGGATTTTGAAGTGCAGGAATTATTAAAAAAAAGGACATCTGCTAACTACAAAAAAATTATCGGTTCAGCGGGATTATTGATCCTCGATGAAGCACAAGTAATACCGGAAATAGGTAAGATATTAAAATTCATGATAGACAGTATTCCTCACTTAACGATACTGGCGACGGGGTCTTCATCATTTGACTTATTAAATAAAGCCGGTGAACCATTAACCGGAAGACAAATACAATTTAATTTATATCCACTTGCACAATTGGAATTAAAAGAATCAGAATCATATTTAGAAACAGTTCAAAACCTAGAAGAAAGATTGGTGTATGGAAGTTACCCGGAACTATTACAATTAAATGCATATACCGAAAAATCAAATTACCTGCAGCAATTGATTCAATCCTATTTATTAAAGGATATCCTTGCTTTTGAAGGGATCAGGCAATCTGATAAGATTATAAGGCTCTTACGGTTGATTGCATACCAGGTAGGCTCTGAGGTTTCATATAACGAGCTGGCCAGCCAGTTAGGGATCAGCAAAAATACAGTCGAAAATTATTTAGACCTGCTTAGCAAGGTCTTTATCATCTATCGTTTATCTGCGTATAGTACCAATCAACGTAAGGAGGTGTCTAAAAGTTCTAAATGGTATTTCTTTGATAATGGAATCCGGAATGCGATCATAAATGACTTTCGCCTTCCTGATCTAAGGAATGATATTGGAATATTGTGGGAGAATTATATCATATCCGAGAGAATAAAAAGAAACAGTTATTTAAAAGAAAATGCCCAGTTTCATTTTTGGAGAAACTATAATCAACAGGAAATTGATCTGATTGAAATAAAGGAGGGCAAAATCTATGCATATGAATTTAAATATTCACCAGATAAGAAAGTAAAAGTTCCAGCGGGGTTTGCAAAAGCTTATCCGAATGCTACTTTTGAAAAAATTTCCAGAGATAATTATCTTGATTGGATTACAAAATGAGGCATGAATAACAAAATCATTCCCTTTTAACTCTTTATTTGCGTCGTTTTGATGTGTGCGAACTTTAACGGTCTTGGGCATTTTTTCCTTTTCACCAACAAGCCGAAATAAGTTGGCTTGCTCAATTAAATGTTATTCATCCCGTTCGTTTCGCTGCAATGTTTCGGTTGCGATGGTAAAGTGAAATTTGAAGCGAATATTAGCAAACTATACTATGGCAGCAAATAGAAAAAATTGCCAAAAAATAGACGTTCCTTTCGTTTATGTATTGCATGGCGTGCGTCATACCTAATAAACCAAATAAATTAATAATAAATCTATAAGCTTTATTGTACAAATAGAACTTTACCAACTTGAAGATCACAGAAAAACAACTTTATTGAGGTTAAACAATTGATTTTCATTTCGATGAACATACCCTAACTGGTTGGTGAGCAAGGATGTATTTCCTATTTTAAAATCTGGTGTATTGAAATGATGATGACCATATATCCAATAATTAATGGAGGAGCTTTCAATTATATCAAATAATTCCACCGCAAAGGCTTCGTTTAATATATCTCCTTTGTATTGTGGAGGGTAATTAAGAAATGTAGGTACGTGATGCGTAACTACTATTGTTTTACTGGCGTTGCTCTGTTGTATTTCCTGAGTAATGAAGTTGAGGCTATCACTGTGTAATTGATTGTACCATTCTGATGAAAAACGAAAACCATTATATTTAATAACCTGAAAATCGCTAAGTCCACGTTCAATTTGCCATTGATTAGCCGGGCTAATATTTGACCATAACGTAGAAAATATTAGCTTTGTATCCTGTTGTAAAACAGAGGTATTGTTTATCAAAAATACATTGCTTTTAATATTTTCACATAACACCCCACTCCTGGTGGCAGCATCAAAATGATAATATTCGTGGTTGCCTGGCACCCAATAGGTGGTTTGAAAATTATCTGATACATAACTGAAAAAATCTTTGAACTTATCCATTATGGCAAAGGGTACGATATCACCCGCCAACACAAGCACATCACCATTAGGCACTAATGGATTGGCCTTAATAAACTCCTTGTTATGTCGGAATTCTAAATGAAGGTCGGAGGCATACTGTATTTTCATTTATAATAAATTCTACTTTTAGTGTTTTGCAAGGTAGCATGATTGACATTTCCAATATTAGCAACAGATATAGATAGAATCTGTATAAATATCGTAAATCAATTTTTAGATTTACTTCGACGGGGGATCTTCGGGAGCATGGTCTCTTTTTTCTTTTCATTAGCAATCCGGTAAAGTTCATTTTGGTTAGCAAAATCCTTTTCTTTCTCAACTACCTTTTTAGTAAAATAAGCTTTACCTAATTTATACAAACTGTCCGTCGAATATGTTGCTATTAAAAGATTACTATTCCCATTTACTTTTAAATATCTATACTTTATATCATTGGCCTCAAAAGCTTTTTTTTCATTGTGGCAACTAACCCATCCATATAAAAGCAAGACACAAAAAATAAATAATCCAAAAGCTATCCATATAACTTTATGAAAATGATGACTATTTTTAATTTGCCCTGCTACCGGGTTGTCTAATCTAAAGTTTATTGAAGTAATGGTTTTTAATAATTCGCTAGTTTTTTCAGTGCTTTTTTCAAATTGCAAAGGGAATTTAGCCAACTGTGACTGAAATGATTTCACCTCTTTTAATAAGGCTTGAATTGCATCCCCTTTAACCGGATTATTATCTTTTAATAATGATATTTCTATCGCTTCTAATTTCTCTACAATCGACTGCAATAATACTTCACTCATCACAATATATTTATAGTTATAAATTCAACCCCTTTTTCTTTTTTTTCTTCTTGTCTAATCTCCATTGATGTGGTAAAAATTGGTCGCTTTGTTCCGGTTTCATTAATTGTTCTAAAATACTTTTGCTTTCACTTTTATCCTTTTTAATTTCAAGGATCGTTTTTTGAGAAAGCTGTTTTGAAACCAACGAATTTGATGGACTTTTAAGTAAGCTTTGAATCTGATGCTGACGAATAATTTTTTGAAGATTTCCAATAGAAAATTTTCTGTCAATCTCGCTCCCCTTATATTTAAATTCTCCCTGCTTAAAACTGATTCCCTGTAATTCGTTTGTAGGACCCTTGTATTTGTAAAGGGTTTCAATATTTTGCTGCTGTAATTTTTCTATTAAATCATTAAGACTTTTGCAATTCGGAAGATTTTCAGAAATAGCCTGGTAAATAATATACCGGTTGGCTTCTTTTTCATTTAATGCCTCCAGATTTATGAGCGACAGGTTTTTTGATACTGCTTCTTTCAACCCATAATGGCGGGTAAGTTTTTGAGAGATCTTTTTACCTTTTAACCCTATCCAATTATCCTTTATGGCTTCTCCTTGATTGTTTACTAAATTGGCAATGATGTGCAAGTGACTATGGTCTTTATCCATGTGTTTTACAATGGCAAATTGGGTATCCACTATCTTCATTTCCCGTAAATATTCTTTTGCTATTTCTGCCATTTTTTGATCTTCTATTTTCTCGCCAGGATAGAAACTTAAAATACCATGAAAAACTGCTTTTTTTAATGAGGGTCTAAAAGCCTGTTGTGTCTCAAAGTCTTTTGCCATAAGTTTATAATTATAGCCTCTTACTCCATCTGTGTTTAACACTACAGCTCTCTTCTCATCCATGCAGACATACCTGCATGCACCATAAAATGTTTTTCCTGTTATCACTTTACTTATCAAGGTTTCAACTTCTCTAAAAGTTCAACGTACGGCCCCACTTGCAGCAATACTTTTGTTATCGGCTGCCCTTCTGTCCCCGTAAACTTTTGATATGATTTTGTCAACTGAAAATTTACCGCTGCAGCATATTCTTTTTTTACCTCTTTCTCAAAACTATCAAGATAGTTTTCAGTTGTTCGTATGTCTGTATACCCTAACGCCTCCTGTATAAATTCAGTACTTACTCCAGACCTTTTCATAACCGTTGAAAAAGTATGCCTGGCTACATAAGTAGATACTCTTCTTTCGATCTTCAATTTAATTCTAATCTTGTCCATCCATTCATTAATGGAGCGTATAAACAATTCAATTAATTCATATTGGCGCAATGGTGTGATTCCATGTTCTAAGATTGGGAAAATGTAATTACCAGGATTATTATCGGAATTTCCCCAAATGGTTATGATTCGTTTGATTTCTTCACTAATGAAAACCGATATAATTTTTGGATTGGAGCGTGTGGTATTTTCAGTTTTAGCCCTCTCAAATACTATGTATTCATCTTCTATATTTTTATATTTCAGGAGTGTGATATCCTTTGGATTAATGCCATTTGCCAGATAAGAGAAGATCCAAAAATCTTTCGCTTTTGATTCCTGTTCGCATTCTGGTTGGTAGCGATATATTTTAGCGACATCTTCCAGCTTTAAAGCTTTTTTCACATTTCTTGAAGTTGGAATTTGATACCTCCGTTTTCCAAAGGGATAGCATTTTTCTTTTTTAATAATTTTATTTTCAGCTGCTTCATTAAATATGGTGCGTAATGAACGTATATAAATACCAACAGTAGTTTTTGAGTAATCCTGTTGCAACATCCACTGTTCATATTCTTTCAGATAAGTAAC
>JBBJOK010000136.1:0-7851 GCA_037721545.1 Chitinophagaceae bacterium | reverse complement strand
CTACTTACTTATTTCAACAGTTTCCATTATTGCTATCCAATTATTATTTGTTTTTGCAAAAGTTAAGCCTGCTAATAGCATGATACGTGTGGCACCTTTACCTACTGTTGCATCTATACCTGTAGCATTTGGTAACCCTGCTGTTATAAAACAGATAAGTGTTTATGATAGCCTTAAACTTGAAAAATTAGGGTTGAGTCGCAAGGCTTTTGATTATGCTTTGAAAGGTTTTAATCACCTTTTAGTAAATGGTAAACTCAATAATAATAATATTATTTCAATTGCCGATTTTAGTGAGCCTTCCAGCAAAAAAAGATTTTTTATTATTGATCTTAAAAATTATAAAATCCTTTTTAATACCTATGTAGCGCATGGCCAAAATTCGGGTAAAGAATTTGCCAATAATTTTTCAAACAAACATGAGAGTTTACAAAGTAGTCCTGGTTTTTATGTTACTAAGGAAACTTATTTTGGCTCGAAAGGTTTTTCTTTAAGACTTGAAGGTGAAGAGCAAGGAATAAATGATAATGCATTAACCCGTGGTATTGTTATGCATGCGGCGCCTTACGTAAATAAAGCATTAGCACAAGGGCGTGGATTTATCGGCAGAAGCTGGGGTTGCCCCGCTGTAGCCCCTGAACTTAACCAGGCAATTATAAATAAGATAAAGAATGGTACCTGTTTATTTCTTTATACGCCAAATAAAAATTATATCTCAAGCTCAAAAATATTAAAAGAAGCTGCCTAGCTACCTAGAAAAACCCCTGGCCTCGGTAACGGGGCTTTTTTATGCCTTTCTTTTAAATTTCTTTATCAATTTCCTTGCAGTGAATTCTGCAGCATTACCTTTAACACCTAAATAATTGTATGCTTAAAATTGGCATTTTCGGTGTTGGTCACCTTGGTAAATTTCATGTAACTAACTGGAAAGAAATAAGTGATGTAGAAATTATTGGATTTTATGATCCTTCAGATGATAATGCACAATTAATTACCAAAGAATACAAACTAAAAAGATTTACAAATATTAATAAACTGATTGAAGCTTGTGATGCAGTAGATATTGTAGCACCAACAACTTCTCACCATATCCTATGCAAAGCCGCAATTTTAAAAAGTAAGCATGTATTTGTTGAAAAGCCTTTGGCGAACACAATCGAGGAGGCAAGGGAACTTTTAAAACTTGCAAAAGAAGCAAACATTAAATTTCAGGTAGGCCACGTTGAGCGTTTTAACCCTGC
The DNA here is from genome assembly GCA_037721545.1 of Chitinophagaceae bacterium. GTDB lineage: Bacteria > Bacteroidota > Bacteroidia > Chitinophagales > Chitinophagaceae > Ginsengibacter. The sequence continues at coordinate 6,610 of JBBJOK010000136.1, read as the reverse complement.
TTTCCTGGTGCTGAAGAATGAGGAGTTATCACCCATGTTTATTGAAGTGCATCGGCTTGCACAATTTAACCCAAGAGGTACAGATGTAAGTGTGATATTGGATTTGATGATACATGACATTGATATTATTCTAAAATTAGTAAACAGTAATGTAAAAAATGTTTCAGCGAATGGGGTATCTGTTATGAGTGAAACACCTGATATTGCCAACGTGAGGATTGAATTTGATAATGGTTGTGTTGCCAACCTTACCTCTTCCCGAATAAGTATAAAGAAAATGCGCAAAATGCGTTTATTTCAAAAAAATGCCTACATCAGTATTGATTTTCTTGAAAAGAAAACTGAAATAACCAGGCTTAAAACACCAGCCGATAATGATGCTTTTATTTTTGACATAGAAACAAATCAGGGCAAAAAAAGCATTGCATTTTATAGTCCGGTTGTAGAAGAAGGCAATGCTCTAAAAATGGAATTAGAAAGTTTTAGAGATGCTATCGTAAACAACACCACTACTATTGTTAATGAAGTAGATGGGTTTAGGGCAATGGAGGTTGCTCATTTAATTCTGGAAAAAATTAATAAGAACAACTAATCTTCCACCTCAGCAAACTTAATAGAGGGAAACGTTCAAGATATTTTGTGCAAAATACAGATCTTCAGGAGTAGTTATTTTGATATTACTTTCTTCCCCCTCAATTAGATTCACTTTTATCCCGAATGCTTCTACAACTGTTGCTTCATCTGTAAATTTATCTTTATAATCTATCTTAAATGCCTCTAATAAAATTTTGCTGTGAAATGCCTGTGGCGTTTGTACCAGTTTTATTGTATCTCTATCAAGTGTAACATGACCTTCATCCGTTATTAATCTTGCACTATCTTTTAGCGATATAACAGGAATAGCTGAACCCGTTTTTTCTGCTTTTAAATAGCATCTTTCCACGAGGTCTTTAGTAAGCAAACATCTAACACCATCATGAACTAAAATGATGCTTTCGCTTTCAATCAATGCTAATCCATTTTGCACAGAGTGAAATCTTGTTCTTCCACCTTCACAAATCATTATTCGTGAATTGTCAAAGTAAGCATCAATAATTTCCTGCCCCTTACTAACATGCTGCTCATGCAAAACCAAAATGACCTTTAGATCATCATACGTCTTTAAAAAAACATCAATGCTATAATATAAAAGCGGTTTATTATTTAATAGTAAAAATTGTTTGGGAATAGATGTATTCATTCTTACACCCATACCTCCCGCAACTATAACAGCATATTTCTTCATGAAATAATTTTTACAAATTTATAATTAAGAATGTATAATGCAGCTTCTTTGTAAATTGCAGGTATGAGGGGTTGTTTTTATATTTTATCCATATTATTTATTACTCTTTCCTGTAATCAAAAAGAAAAAGATAAACAAACACAATTAGTGCCGCTTCTAAAACAGATGAGTGATCTGGCGACTGTGGAATATGTAATCACAAAAATTATTAAAGCAAGTGACGATAAAACCTGGTATAAAGTAGGCAACAGAAAAATATTAATGAGCTGTAAAGCTTCAATGATAGCAGGCATTGATCTTTCTAAAATTAATGAGGAGAACATCACCATAAGCGGGAAAGAAATCACAATGGTATTACCGAAAGCAAATCTTTTAAGTATAAATATTAAACCAGAAGATATTAAAACTGAGTATGAAGACGTTTCTTTATTTCGAACGGCTTTTACAAATGCAGAGCGAGATGCACTATCCGCCCAGGGTGAATTGCAAATAAAAAACAGCGCTGACTCTTTAGGAATTTTGCAGGCAGCAGAAGTTAATGCCACCCTTGTTCTCAGTAACTTCCTAAGAAAGCTAGGCTACGAAACTATCAACATCCGGTATGTTGGTGATAAAAATAACGGACTTCAATAATGACAAGGACAATAAAAAAATACCTGGTTATTGTTGCTGTGCTGCTAGTGATTATTTTCCTTTTCCAAAAACTAAACTGGCTCCCCTCATTCGGAAATTTTTTTAAAAGTAAACCAATAACAATTGACAATACTCCTATCTTAATAAAGGAAATTAACAACCTGGCACAGCTAATTACAATAACTTCCTTTGACGAAGTTGTTATGGATTCTTCAAAAAAATCAAAGCGTTTACCAGGCACTTTTTTTCCTCCCCCGGATGCAAAAATTGTATTAATTGCCAGAGGTAAAGTAATGGCAGGGGTAGATTTGAAAAATTTAAAAGATCAAGATATCAGCATAGACAAAGATTCAATAACAATCAAACTTCCTCCTGCTCAAGTACTAAATACTATTTTAAACCCCTCAGATTTTGAAACCTTTTCTGAATCCGGTAATTGGAATACGGAAGAAGTGACTCAAATTAAAATACGAATGCGTGAAAAAGTTATACAAAGAGCTAATGCTCAAAATTTATTGCCGAAAGCTGCGGAAAGGTGTAAAATGATTATGGAAAATTTTTTAAGAAATTTGGATTTCAAAAAAGTTGAAATAATATTTAAGGATCAATCTCCGTAGATAGCAATTTGGATTTTGCCATCGCTGCTCTTTACCCCACGATACATTCCTGCGCAATTAAAAACCAATGATACATTTCCAGCAGTATCTATAGCAATCAAACCTCCCTCCCCTTTCATCTCAACTAACTTATTTAAAACAACTTCTTCACAAGCTTGCTGCAAGCTCAAATGCTTATACTCCATAAGGCAGCTTACATCATGTGCAGCCACAGCTCTAATAAATGGTTCCCCATGCCCGGTACAGGATATTGCACATGTTTTATTATTTGCATAAGTGCCTATACCAATTAATGGGCTATCCCCAATTCTACCGTATTGTTTATTGGTCATACCACCTGTTGACGTTGCCGCCGCAATATTCCCAAGTATATCACATGCTACGGCTCCCACTGTTCCAAATTTTCTTTCCTTAACTGCGCCAATAAGTTTATCGCTTTTATGATCGAGCATATATGAATCGCTATCCCTGATATCCCTCCATTGGTCGTACCTGAGTTGGGAATAAAAGTATTCGTCAGATTCTAATTTTATGCCTTGTTTGATTGCAAAATCATTTGCTCCTTTACCACTTAAAAAAACGTGGCCACTATGCATCATTACCTGCTCAGCAAGTTCCACAGGATTGCGAATGTTGCGTACGCCTGCTATTGCGCCTGCCTCTAATGTTTTACCATCCATAATAGCTGCATCCAATTCATTTATTCCCTTTTTTGTAAAAACAGCTCCTTTTCCTGCATTAAAAAGTGGATTATCTTCAAGATGCATAACTGCAGCTTTCACAGCCGTTACCGCCGTACCACCGTTTTCTAAAACTGAATAACCAGCATCCAAAGCCAGTTGCAAACCCAGCCTGTATTGCACTTCGAGTTCAGCAGTCATATCTTCTTTTAAGATAGTACCTGCGCCACCATGTACTACTATTGTAAACTTTTCCATTATATTCTTAATCTATTTAATTATTGAGCAATGGTTTTAAAAGTGATTTGCATTCCTTTAAAAGTCTGCGCTTGTCAATAGCTGCAGTGCCTACCTGCTCACAAACTAACCCCCCTGCTATGTTGGCTATCTCTGCTGTGAGATGTACGTTTTTTGTGACAGTATAGATTAATGAGGCTACTGCAATAACTGTATCACCTGCACCACTAACATCTGCAACATTTCTCAGATGGGCTTCAATAATATTTGTCTCAGTTTCATTTTGATAAAACATTCCCTTATCTGCAAGTGTAATGAGTGAAACGCTGTGATCTAATTTTTCTTTTAATTGCTGATGAATTCCTGAAAGTGTTTTTTCATTTATCTCATCATTTAATATTTGCAGGCTTTCTCTTACTTCTTTTAAATTAGGTTTAAAAAGTGTAATATTTTTAAAAGAAAAAAAATTTTTCCTCTTGGGGTCAGCAGCGCAAATAATATTATTACTGTTACACAAATTAATAATGGTGCAAATCATTTTTTCTGTAAGTACGCCTTTATTATAATCTTCCAGGATAATTACATCAGGCTTATTTGAATAAATATAATTTTCTATTTGTTTACAAAATTCATCTTCAGCGTTTGTACTCAAATCATCAGACTGTTCAGCATCCAGCCTCATCATTTGCTGGTTGCGTCCAATTATTCTGATCTTATTTGTTGTAATCCTGTTATCAGCAGTGATAATAAAAGATATATCGATGTTATTATCCGATAGAATTCCTGTAAGCTGTTTGCCTTCCTCATCATCACCTAAAACACTAAGTAGCACAACCTCAGCACCTAAAGCACGTGCATTTAATGCAACGTTACCTGCACCGCCTATCCGTTGTTCTTTTTTTGTAACGGCAACCACAGGAACGGGGCCCTCGGGGGAAATGCGATCAACAGTGCCCCACCAATACGTATCGAGCATTACATCCCCTATTACTCCAACTTTTAATTTTGATATATCCGAGAAAAGTTTATCAAGATCCACCACCATCTAAGAATTGTTTTGTTTATTTCGATTAGACACCGCAATGTAGTAAAGTGGTATACCAATTAATGTAATTATTAATCCGGGCCAGGTGTATTGAGGCTTATAGATTATAAGTAAAATACAAAATGTTAGTCCCATTAAAATATAAAGAGCCGGCAACAAAGGGTATCCAAAAGCCTTATACGGCCGCTCAGCATCAGGCATTTTCTTTCTTAAGATAAAAATGCCGGCAATGGTAAGTACATAAAATATAACTACTACAAATGATATCATATCCAGTAAATCGCCATATTTTCCACTTAAACATAAAATAGATGCTACAATACATTGTGCCCATAATGCCCATGAAGGGACAGAATGTTTATTAAGTGTTCCGGCATTTTTAAAAAATAATCCATCCTTGGCCATAGTATAATAAACACGGGCACCTGCCAGTACCAATCCATTATTACATCCAAAAGTGGATATCATTATCAGCACGGCAATAATATAAGTTCCTGCACTTCCAAAAATTGAATTTGATGCAGCTACCGCTACCCTATCCTGCTGGGCAAAAGCAATATCCTGCAATGGCAATACCGCTGTATACATCAGGTTTGCGCAAACATAAATTACAGTTACTATCAGTGTGCCTAAAAATAAACTCAGTCCGATATTCCGTTTTGGGTTTCTTATTTCCCCTGCAATAAAAGTCACATTGTTCCATGCATCGCTGCTAAAAATTGAGCCCACCATAGAGGCGGCGATGGCCCCCAATATTGCTGTACCAATTACAGCAGTAGTTCCGCCATCTGCTGTGAGTGTTTTCATATCCCATGCATAGCTCCAGTTAGCATTCCATACTTCAGGCTTAAAAAAAATAAATCCTGCTACTATTAACCCGAATAATGACAGGAGTTTAGTAGTGGTAAAAACATTTTGTATCCACTTGCCCCCTTTTACTCCTTTTGTATTGGTGTAAGTAAGAAAAACAATAAGAAGAATTGCTAAAAGTTGCGCAGGATAAATTTTTAAAGACCCTATTTGCATTAAAATATTCTCATCCTTTAACTCCAGAGCCGGAAAAAAATATCCGGCAAATTTTGAAAATGCAACACCTACCGCTGCTATAGTTCCGGTTTGAATTACGGCAAAAAAACTCCATCCGTATAAAAATCCTACTAAGGGATTGTAAGCTTCCTTTAGGTAAACATATTGCCCACCGGCCTTAGGAAACATGGCACTTAGTTCGCCATAACTCATAGCAGCGATCAAGGTCATAAAACCTGTTATCAACCATACTGCAACAAGCCATCCAGCACTGCCTACATTACGGGTAATATCAGCACTTACGATAAAAATACCCGACCCAATCATTGATCCTGCAACAATCATTGTGGCATCAAACAATCCAAGTGTAGGCTTAAAAGAAGTAGGGTGCTGACTCATAAAAATTCCGTTAGTTTACGGAATTGAAGGTAATGGTTTTATGAATACCAGTTGCCGGATACCAGTAACTGGTTACCGGTGACTTTTAACTATTTTTTACTTTTAGCATGCAATTCATTCAAACCGTTAATTACATCAGGTGTAATATTTAATGTACTGTCTTTATAAAACATTAAGCCCGGTTCGTAGGAAAACACATAATCAAAGCGGCCAGCTTTATTATACTCTTTTAAAAAATTCTGAATTTTGGTTAAAATGTCTTCTTTCATTTTTGAATTAGAATTGAAAAGATCATTATCCAAAGATTGCTTTTTTGCCTGTAAGCCTTGTTGCATTTGATTTATTTCATTCATTGCGGCTTCCTGTTCCTGAGGAGTCATAGTTGCTCCTTTTTGCTGAAGTTGCATTGCTCTTGTTTGATAACGTTTCTGCAGATTTGCAACCTCATTATTGCTTGCAACTTGTTTACGTTCAAAATCGGCTTTTAGAATCTTATAATATTCATAACTGCTTTGCAAGGAATCAAGATCGATATAGGCCACCTTGTTACCATAAGAAGTACCTGAATCTTTAAATTTTTGAGTAGTTGTTACTGCAGTTTTTTTTGAGGAAGAAAAATGAACATAATATAAGTACCCAACCAGCAGTAATAAAACAACATTAAGAATTAAGGAAAAATTTTTCATAC
>JBBJOK010000135.1:0-7857 GCA_037721545.1 Chitinophagaceae bacterium | reverse complement strand
TAAAAAACGAAGATGAGTTCAGAAATGAATTGAAGGTAGAAATTCAAAAACACTGGGATTCACAAAGCCGGGTACAGCTGCATGACCAAATCTATCATTCACTTTTAGATACTCCTATTCAATTTCCGGATGAGTTTCTTAAAAGATGGCTGCAAAGAGGTGGTGAAAAAGAAAAAACTACTGAAGAAGTGGAGCACGAATTCCCATCCTTTACCAATCAATTAAAGTGGACACTTATAAGCGATAAATTAATTAAAGAAAATAATTTAGAAGTTTCTGAAGCAGAGTTGAGAGAAAATATGAAGAAAGAAATTCTGCAATACTTCGGTCAAATGAAAATGGATGGTGATACCAGCTGGATAGAAAGCTATGTTGACAGGATGATGAAAGAGGAAAAGCAGGTTGATGCCAGTTATAGAAGACTCATTACTGATAAATTATTTACATGGTCAGAAGGCCAGGTAAAGCCTGAGGAAAAAGAGGTTTCTGCAGAAGAGCTAACAGGGATGCAACATAATCATCAGCATTAATTAGTTGTCAGTAGTAGTTGCCGGTTGTCAGGTATATTAAGTCATTAAGTCATTAAAGCATTTATTGTAGTTTCGTTTACCCTTTTTGGGGAGAGGGGTATAATATTTGGGAACTTTCATTCCAATAAATTTCTTCTTCTAAATGATTACTATGAACCACGGAAAAGAATTTGAAAAATTTGCTATAAAACACCAGGGCATCAGCAGCCATACCTTACACGATTACGTTAAGCACAACGTAACCAATCTTACTCCTAACATTATTGAAGAAAGGCCTATGAACATTGCAGTAATGGATGTTTACAGCCGATTGATGATGGACAGAATTATTTTTTTAGGTTATCCTGTAAGCGATGAAGTTGCCAATATCATTACCGCCCAGTTATTATTTTTAGAAAGCACAGATCGCACAAGAGATATACAGCTTTACATAAATTCTCCTGGTGGTAGCGTATATGCAGGCCTCGGATTGTATGACACAATGCAGTTTGTAAGCCCTGATATTGCTACAATTTGTACAGGTATGGCAGCAAGCATGGCAGCAGTATTAATGGCTGCCGGAGCCCCCGGAAAACGTACAGCATTGAAGCATTCCAGAATCATGATGCATCAACCGAGTGCCGGCGCAATGGGGCAGGCAAGTGATGTGGAAATAACTGTGAATGAAGTAAGGAAAGTGAAGCGGGAATTATATGAAGTGCTTTCTTATCATACAGGGCAAACCGAAGAAAAAATCGCCAAGGATAGCAACCGTGATTACTGGATGACAGCCCCGGAAGCAAAAGAATACGGTTTGGTAGATGAAGTTTTATTGATTAATTCTAAGAAAGATAAAAAATTAAAGCCTTAATTATGAATGTTTATAATAAGCAATTTATAAGGATGGAAGAAGAAGATGAGCCTAAAGAAACTCCGGAAAACCCTATGGAAAAAATGATGGGTGGAATGATGTTCGACAAAAAATTCATTGAACAGCGAAAAGTTTTTTTATGGGGAGTTGTTGATGACAAAAGTGCAAAAGATATTACGAATCGCCTTTTATATTTAGACGCCGTTGACCCGGGAAAAGAGATCACATTTTATATAAATTCCCCTGGGGGTGTTATAACCAGTGGTATGGTAATTTATGATACCATGAAAATGATCTCTTCGCCTGTTAATACTGTATGTATGGGTATGGCTGCAAGTATGGGAAGTATTTTATTAAGCGCCGGTGAAAAGGGTAAAAGATTTATTTATCCTCATGGAGAAGTGATGATACACCAACCTAGTGGAGGCGGACAAGGAACCAGCGCCGACCTTGAAATTATGGCTATTCAAATTTTAAAAGCAAAGCAACTAGGTGCAAGAATATTAGCAGAAAATTGTGGTCAGACCTACGAAAAGGTGATGGAAGATTTTGACCGGGATTATTGGATGGATGCAAAGGAAAGCCTTACTTATGGTATAGTTGATAAAGTAATGAAAAAGCTCTAAGCAACTTTCATAAGAATAATATTGTCTATTTAATACCGTTGTTCGCAAGGGTGTTTTATCTTTGCATAATAGTAAATTAAATTCTTGCTAACTTACTCTCCTTAAAATAATGGCTAAACAACAAACTTTACATTGTTCATTTTGTGGCAGAAATCGTGATGAAGTTAAAATACTCATTGCCGGGCAGGAAGGACATATTTGTGAAAATTGTGTTGAACACGCCCAGGAAATAATCGGACAGGAGATGATTCACCAGCCGAGTAAATCTACAGCTGCAACTAATTATAAGCTCTCTGTTAAAAAACCAATGGAATTAAAAAAATTCCTTGATGAATATGTGATTGGCCAGGATGATGCGAAGAAAGTTCTCTCTGTTGCCGTATATAATCATTACAAGCGGATGAATCAAAAGGTTGATAACGAGGTGGAGATTGAAAAGAGCAATATTGTAATGGTTGGCGAAACCGGTACAGGCAAAACGTTGTTGGCAAAAACAATTGCAAGGGTTCTCAATGTTCCATTTGCCATTGTGGATGCCACAGTTTTTACAGAAGCCGGTTATGTAGGTGAAGATGTGGAAAGTATTCTTAGCCGTTTATTGCAGGTTTGTAACTATGATGTTACGGCTGCAGAAAAAGGTATTGTATATATTGATGAGATTGATAAAATTGCCCGTAAAAGTGATAACCCAAGCATCACAAGAGATGTAAGCGGAGAAGGTGTTCAGCAAGGGTTGCTTAAATTGTTGGAAGGTACAGATGTATTAGTGCCGCCACAGGGAGGAAGGAAACATCCAGAACAAAAATTAATAAAGTTAAACACAAGTAATATTTTATTTATCTGCGGTGGAGCGTTCGACGGGGTTGACAGGCTAATAGCACGCAGGATAAATACAAATGCAATAGGTTTTAATGTAAACAAAGATCAGCAAGAGTTTCAGCGTAAAAATTTATTGCAATTTGTAAATGCTCAAGATCTGAAAGCTTTTGGTTTAATTCCTGAATTACTAGGCAGGTTGCCTGTTGTAACATATTTAAATCCCCTTGATGCAGAAACGCTACGCAGCATATTAACTCAACCTAAAAATGCTATTATTAAGCAATATGTAAAATTATTTGAGATAGAGGGTATTGAGCTTGTTATAGATAATGAGGTGTACGATTTTATGGTAGAAAAGGCTATGGAATATAAATTAGGTGCCCGCGGGCTTCGCAGTATTTGCGAAAGTGTTCTTACCGATGCTATGTATGAACTGCCTTCTCAAAAGGTAAAAACTTTCCATCTTACCATGGAATATGCTCAACGCAAATTTAATGTTAGTAAACTAAGTATTCTTAAAGTAGCCTAGCACTTGCTCATTAGTTGTTTTCATATTCTGATCTGTTGATAGTGATCATTTCCCTTAACACTGCAATTTTTTTCTTTTTCCACCATTTTCAAACAATGCAGAAATATAAATCTGCAATTACTTTTTTTCATTTTATTTTTACCTCAACTTAACACGCAATCCAACTCATAAATCGTAATTCACAACTCACATGGTAGATGTTATTCTGGGCTTACAATTTGGTGATGAAGGCAAAGGAAAAATTGTAGACTATTTCGCTAAGAACTACGATGTTGTTGCCCGCTTTCAAGGCGGACCAAATGCCGGCCATACCTTGTATATAGATGGAAAAAAAATTGTTCTCCATCAGATACCTTCAGGAATATTTCATGAAAATAAAATTAACCTTATCGGTAACGGTGTAGTGTTAGATCCTGTTATTTTAAAAAGAGAATGCGATTCAGTTGCAGCAATGGGAATCGATTATCGAAAAAATCTTTTTATCAGTCAGCGAACCCACTTGATTCTGCCAACTCATAGGGCAATTGATAAAGCCAGTGAAGCATCAAAAGGCAATGATAAAATTGGCTCTACTTTAAAAGGAATAAGTCCGGCTTATATGGATAAAACTGGCCGCAATGGTTTGCGGGTCGGAGACTTGCTGGATAAGAGTTTTATAACACAATACATCCGTTTAAGGCTGAAACATCAAAAACTTTTAGAAAATTTTTCTTTTAATGAAGACATTTCTGCATGGGAAGAAGAATTTTTTGATGCCCTTGAATTTTTGAAAGAGTTACAAATTGTAAATGGAGAATATTTCATTAACGATAAAATTCAACAAGGTAAAAAGGTGTTAGCAGAAGGTGCACAGGGGAGTATGCTGGATGTAGATTTTGGCACCTTTCCTTATGTTACATCTTCAAATACTATATCTGCGGGGGTTTGCTCGGGGCTCGGCATTGCTCCACAAAAAATTAAAGAAGTACTGGGTGTTACCAAAGCTTATTGTACCAGGGTAGGGAGTGGCCCATTTCCTACAGAATTAAATGATGAAACGGGGGAACAACTAAGAAAAACGGGTAATGAATTTGGAAGCACAACTGGCCGCCCACGCCGATGCGGTTGGATAGATCTGGTTGCATTAAAGTTTGCCTGCATGATAAATGGCGTAACGCAATTAATTATGACGAAAGCCGACGTATTAGATGAGTTGGATACATTGCAGGTTTGTAATTCATATAAAATAGATAATGAGGATATAACAGAAATCCCCTTCCAGATGTCGCGAATGAATATTGATCCGGTATATCAGCGTTTTGCAGGATGGAAAACAGATATAACAGCAATAAAAAATTTTGAGGATTTGCCCTCTAATATGAAGGTGTACATAAATTACCTCAATGAATCATTAAACATTCCGATAAAATTTATTTCAAATGGCCCGGGAAGTGATCAACTTATTGTGGCATTATGATTGCGGTTTGATACCGGGTTGAATAAATCTTAAAAAAATCTTTAAATTTTTTTGGCTAATTGAAAAAGACATCGAAATTTTACATTATTAATCCCACGGAAATATGAAATCAAAATTGGGTAAAGAAAAAAGCACCCCAGTAAAAAAATCTTCTTCTGGTGAAGATGAAATCACTTCTAAAAAATCTTCGGTAACAGATGAGGGTGAAGATGATGAAGATTTGGACATGGATGAGAAGCCTCTAAAAAAGGGAAGTAGCTCCGTCAAAAAAGGAAAAGGTGATGACGACGACGATGTAGAGGATGTTGAGGATGATTGGGAAAAATCTAATGATGATGATTTCGATCCTGATTTTGAAGAATTCGATATCCCTGCGTCAAAAATTAAAACAAGCCCTTCTATAAAAGGAAAAGGAGATGATGACGATCTTGGCCTCGATGATGATTTTAAAGACCTTGATCTTTTTAATGAAGGCACAGGTGGTGATGAGGATGAAGAAGAGGATTATTAATTCTATCGGGGATCATATGCGATAAAAATTGTGAATAGAAGTTTTACATCTTACCCGGTAAATAATTTTGTTGAGGTTAAATCTAAAATGTTGAATTGGACAAAACAATTCAACATTTTTTGTTTACTTGATAACCACCAATATAATCCTGATATCTATCCGGATCATTCTCAGTTTGAATGTTTATTGGCAGCAGGATCTGTTAAAACGCTTCAACCACCGAATGCTGGAGGTGCATTTGAGGCTTTGCAGGAATTTGTAGAAGAGCAAAAAGATTGGATATTTGGCCATCTTGCTTATGATCTTAAAAATGAGATCGAAGCTTTATCTTCTCAAAACCATGATGGTATTCACTTCCCTGATCTTTTCTTTTTTGTTCCTCAAATTATTGTAATCTTAAAAAAAGAAAGTTTAAGTATCGGAATTATTGAAGGTGATGCTGATATTATTTATAACAATATTTTTTCTGAAATAAAAGATCTTTCACCGATAAAAGGAATACCCCCCCTATTAAAAAGCCGGTTTTCTAAAGAGGAATACCTGGATACAATCACAAATATTCAGCACAATATTCTTCGGGGTGATTGTTACGAGATAAATTTTTGTCAGGAATTTTACGCAGAAAATTTTGAAATAGACCCCTTAGATACTTATGTAAAACTGAGTCAGCTTTCACCAAATCCCTTTGGGGGATTTTATAGATTGCATGATAAATTCTTATTATGCTCCAGTCCGGAAAGGTATTTAAAGAAGGTAGGTTCTAAAATATATTCTCAACCAATTAAAGGAACAGCCCGGAGAAATTTACTCAACAAGGAAGAAGATGAAAGTAATAAGAAAAAATTATCCTCGAGTAAAAAAGAGATATCTGAAAATGTTATGGTAGTAGATTTAGTTCGTAATGATCTTAGTAAAGTTTGTTTAGAAGGCTCCATTTCCGTTGAAGAACTTTTCGGGGTTTATACATTTCCCCAGGTTCATCAAATGATCTCTACAATTACCGGTACCATTGATAAGCAATTCAACTTCACTGAGATATTGAAAGCTACTTTTCCTATGGGTTCAATGACTGGTGTTCCTAAAAAAAAGGTGATGCAGTTAATTGAGAAATATGAAAGAACAAAGCGGGGCATTTTTTCAGGAGGTTTGGGATATATTACTCCAGGGGGAGATTTTGATTTTAATGTGGTGATTAGAAGTATAGCCTATAATTCAACCAATAAATATGTAAGCATGCAGGCTGGCTCTGCTATTACTTTTTATAGTGAACCCGAAAATGAATATGAAGAATGCCAGGTTAAAATTGAAGCAATGAAAAAAGTTTTGTCTTAACTATTTCTTCTTGGACGTTTGCTTTCCTGAAAATACTTTGTTAGTATCGCTATTTACTGTATTTAATAAAAGGTGGATAGACTCATTAAGTATCAGATATTTGTTTGCTATGAACATATCCATTTTAGCAGGAGCTAATCTTAGGTCAAACCCCTTTCCCACAGCTATTACCTGATCAAATTCAGGATTTAAACGGTTAAACTCCATGAGGTTCATGGAAAGATTTTTAGCTATAATTACTGAATTGTATTTACCCGAGATATTTAATACTTCAGTATTAATACTATCTTTTTTGGAAACCTGCTGCTTAAATTCTTTTGCACCTGAATTTAATGAAGAATAATCCATATTACCTGACGTACTATTGCTTCCTGCTTCCATAATAAAATGCGTTGCAATAAACTTTTTTACATGGTTACGGGATTCAGTTGGAAGGTAGTATTGCAAAGCCCAAAAATTCCTGGAGCCACTTTTTCTCATTGCCGTATGAACCCTACCCGGCCCTCCATTATAAGCGGCAATTACCAGTAGCCAGTCTTTTAGATCTTTATATAAATAGAGTAAATATTTAGCAGCTGCATGGGTGCTTTTATAATAATCAGTTCTTTCATCAATAAAACTGTTTACCCTTAAACCATATCCTACAGCTGTATAGCTCATAAACTGCCATGGCCCACGGGCCCCCACCCAGGATGTTGCGGTGGAAATTAGGTTGCTTTCAATAACAGCAAGGTATTTTAACTCCTTAGGTAATCCATATTGCGCTAAAATATTGTCAATGAAATTAAATTTTAATGTGGAGGTAGCCTTCATCTTTTGAAGAAAACTGGTGTGAGACTTTAAGTAATCCTGCATATAATTTTCTGCATAAGGATTAACCTGCGAGGAGTACGGCTTTGTAGAATTATAAGAGTAATTTTTAAAAAGGTTCTTAAAACCATATTTTGTTTCCTGGCTTAAGTATTCGATCGTTTCTTTACGTGGAAGTGCTCTTGATTTTAAAATTTCATCAATTGTCCCATCTTCCTTTTCAGGAGATTTTACAATAGTATCTAATATTACTTCTTGTAAATTTTTAATTGTATTCAACACTTTCGCAGAAGAATTGTATTGCAATGCAATCAAAAACATCGATATTAATAAAATACGTTTCATACTTTTAAATACCTCTAAAACTAGTATTGTAAAGATACTTCTTTGAATG
>JBBJOK010000134.1:5504-7876 GCA_037721545.1 Chitinophagaceae bacterium | reverse complement strand
AATGTTGGCGATGTACTAATCGCAGAAGCAAAAGAAATTCACAATGGAAGAAGCACAGGTGTGTATCTGATTACTATTTCCAACCAAAAAAATGAGCAGGTTGCTTTTTTTAAAGGCACTTGTTTCCGAACAGGAAAACCTCTGATTACACAAATACCAATATAACATTTACACTATTTTCATATAGGCGCAAGATTTGCTTACCCTTTTATCCGCGTTAGAAAGTGTAACAATGTAAAAATTATAACTTTTGCCGTTGGTAAATATTATTACAAAAATTAAAAAAATTACAAAATGAGAAGGTTACCCGTTTACTTAGTATTAGATACTTCAGGCTCTATGACAGGCGAGCCAATTGAAGCCGTAAAAAATGGTGTTCAGGTAATGATAAGTTCATTACGGCAAAACCCACAGGCAATTGAAACTGCTTTTATAAGTATTATCACATTTGATAGTGAAGCAAGACAGGTTGTTCCGCTTACTGACCTGGCCTCTTTTCAACCGGTAGATTTAAAGGCAACAGGTACCACTTGTTTGGGCGAAGCGCTAAAACTTACTGCAACCTGCATTGATAATGAAGTTGCTAAAACAACTCCTGAACAAAAAGGTGATTGGAAACCTTTAGTATTTATTATGACAGATGGTATACCCACTGATGATTGGCAAAGTGGATTGGAAGAATTTAAACAAAGAAAAACTGCTTTTACAGTTGCTTGTGCAGCGGGAAGTGGAGCCGATTCAAATTTGTTGAAACAAATAACCGAAAATGTTGTAAGTCTGGATACCGCCGACAGTCAGAGTATTGCCAAGTTCTTTACCTGGGTATCCGCTTCTATTGGCGTTACCTCAACAAAGGTTGAAGACGGTGGAACTGAAGTTACCCAACTTGGGGAATTGCCTCCACCACCTCCAGAATTGAATATTGTTACTTAGTAAAGGATAAATTCGGACCACGCTATAGTAATTTTAATTTTACTTTTTTCTAATACTCAACTTAGAGAAATGGATGATGTAAAGCAAGTTGTAAACAAGCTTTTTGAAAGTAACAATATTAAGATACCGGCTAATAAAAAAGAGTTATTCAACAAATTTTTAGCTAGTGAAGAAAATATAAATGCTTTAAACATAATTAGTCAAAATCAGGATAGTGTTATGGCACGGTGGAAAGTTGAAGAAAGAATTGCTGACATTGTTCAGCAACCTATCCGTATGTTGAATGCAACTGTTGGCAAATCATATGAAACTAAATTCGATTTTGATAAAAATAATTGGAAGGACATATCTGAATATGAATTTCAAGGGTTAGAAGAAGCAGGTTTAACTTTTGATAAAAAAACGCAACAAATAATAGGCAATCCAACGCAAAGCGGAGATTTAAAATTCGTAATGAAATTTAAAATTGAAGGTCAGCCTGATGATGCACCTTTCAATGAAAAACCATTTATCCTCATCATAAATCATGATCCTAAAAGTTTATGGAAAAAACTTGAAAGCGATAAGAGCGATCCTTATTGGAAGGAAGATGATGTAACCTTATTCGAAGCTTTTAGGGATAAGCACATTCTTGTATCGTGTAAACGTGGACGATCACATGCAAACGTAGGTTCTTTCAGAGAAGATGATTTTGCTTTTAAAGAATTAGCAAACGAATGGAATATAGTGGTGGTTGGCGATGGTGCCGGCAGTGCAAGAATTTCACGCAAAGGCTCTGCTATCGCCTGCAATGGCATTGTTGAGTATTTCAGTGAAAAAACTTCAATAGAAAACATGCTCGCATTTGACGATCTCATGCAGCAACATGCTAATAATCCCGATGATGAAACCCAAAATAAAATCAATCATTTTGTTTATAATAATTTAGGAGGGGCGGCTCTAAAAGTGCACAAAAATCTGGAAGAATTTGCCGCTAAAGAGGGTTTTGCAATAAAAGATTTAAACTCCACATTGGTTTTTACATTGTATAAAAAATACGATAGTGGTTATGCATTTCTTTCTTTTGGCGTTGGTGATTGCCCTATGGCTGTACTTAATAAAAATATCTCTGAAGTTACCTTACTAAATTGGATAGATGTAGGAGATTATGGAGGTGGTACAAGGTTCATTAATATGCCGGAAATATTTCAGAACGAAAAATTTTCTTCCAGATTTAGTTTTAAGATGCTGGATGAATTTTCTTACCTGATATTGATGTCTGATGGTATTTACGATCCCAAGTTTGTTGTTGAATCCAATCTCCCTAACGTAAAAAACTGGCAAAAATTTCTTGAAGATATTAATGGCAAAAATGAAGACAAAATCAAAGTAGAATTAAAAGCTGCTAATCCTGATATCGTAAATCAATTTTCTGCGTGGATGGATTTTTGGAGCGTTGG
>JBBJOK010000134.1:4062-5404 GCA_037721545.1 Chitinophagaceae bacterium | reverse complement strand
CAATATGAAGTCGGCCCCATCTATTATTAATACAGGTAAAACATACCAGTATAATAATAAAGATGAACCTATGCGTGGCGGTATGAAAGATGTTTATTTCGCACCAGATAAATCGTATGTAATTGCATTTTACAGGGATAAGCAGGATTATAATTCCAGGGAGAGATTAAAAAAATTAGTAACTCAATATTATGATAGCTTTTTTAATCGTGAAGGTGGGGAGTATTACAAGCAGTTGTATTGTTGGCCAACAGATATGGTAGAGGTTGATGGAAGAGTTGGCCTGGTGGTACCTACATACAATAAAAATTTTTTCTTTAAAAAAGGCTATGCAAATAGTGATGGCATAAAAGGAAAAGAAAAGCAAGGTTTATGGTTTGCCTCCGGAAAATTCAGAAATGAGCAATTCAGTTTAAGTCTTGATGAAAGCGAATTAGGAACATGGCTAAGTTACTTTCAAATTTGTGTGAAGATTGCACGTGGTGTAAAAAGATTACACGCTGCCGGTCTTGCCCACTCTGATCTTTCGTATAAAAATGTATTGGTTGATCCGGTAAGTAAGTCTGCAACCATAATTGATATTGATGGCTTGGTTGTTCCCGGTTTATATCCTCCTGATGTAATTGGAACAGCAGATTTTATTGCACCGGAAGTTCTGGCAACCAAACATCTGGAATTAAGAGACCCCAACCGCAAACATGCTAATCGTACAACTGATTTGCATGCACTGCCAGTAATGATTTATATGTACCTGTTGTATCGCCATCCATTAAAAGGAGGTAAAGTAAATTCATTAGATACTGAACAGGATGATATATTATCAATGGGCGATAAGGCTTTATTTATTGAGCATCCTACAGACAAATCCAACCGCCCAAAACTCCAACAGGTTTCTAAATGGGCATTACCATGGGCAGATGTGTCAAAGCTTCCTTACACTGTTACAGGTCCATATTTAAAAACATTATTTGATCAGGCTTTCATTAGCGGCTTGCATAATCCAAACCTACGGCCCAATGCAGATAGTTGGGAGCAGGCTCTTCTTAAAACAACAGATTTAATGCAGCCCTGCAGCAATAAAAACTGCAATCAAAAATGGTTTGTATTTGATAATACAACATCACCTAAATGCCCCTTTTGCGGAACCCATGTAAAGGGAAGTTTACCTATTTTAGATTTATATTATGAGCAGAAGCCAACCGTATGGATACCGGAAAACCACAGGTTGATGGTTTATCATAATCAATACTTATTTCAGTGGCATGTAAACAGGCATATTATAAGAAATGAAAAACTTAGTGCTGAACAAAAAATTCCGGTGGGATATTTTACTTTTCACAAT
>JBBJOK010000134.1:0-3962 GCA_037721545.1 Chitinophagaceae bacterium | reverse complement strand
TGAAAAACTTAGTGCTGAACAAAAAATTCCGGTGGGATATTTTACTTTTCACAATAACAAATGGGTTTTGGTTAATCAAAAACTCACATCGCTTAAAGACCTTTCAGATGATAAGGAAATACCCATAGGAACAATGGTTGATCTTGTACAAGGAAAAAGATTATTATTATCTAAAGAAGAAGGTGGAAGAGTGGTAGTAATTACAATTGCTAATCAATAGTACAAAGTCTGCGAATTATCTAAATAAGTAACCAAAATTGATACTACTTTTGATACACAAATTTTTATTTTAAAACATTAATATAATGAGAATAAAACCCTTAGGAATTTTTATTGTAGTAGCTATAATAGCTGCGCTTGCCTACTTTGCTTTTAAGTCTGGTTTCTCAGATGGTAAAGACAACTCAACAGAACAAACTACAAATACTTCTGGCGGAAATGATTCTCAAAATAATATTCCGCCGCCTGCAACAAAACCAACTTCAAATTTAGAGGAACGACAATTTAATTATACTCCGGAAAAACCTGAAAACGGAGCATTACGGGGCGTTGTTGAAGTAGGTGCAACAGGCTTCAATTCTTTCGTTATAAATATGGATGATAAAAAAAGGTGGGAAATAGTTTCCAAAGATTTTGGTGAATCACTTGCATATGAAGGCATGGCAACTACTGAAGATATAAGACTGGGTTTAAAAAAATACCTCTCTGCTATGTTTGATAAAGGAGTATCCAATAAAAACATGCACTTTGTAATATCCTCAGGCGCCCAAAAAGAACCTAAAACGGGTATTATAAGTAATGAATTAAAAAAGATAGGTTATGTGGTAAACAATGTAACTCCCGAGCAAGAAGCAAAGTTTGGTCTAAAAGCAACTGTTCCATCGGCTTTTGCTGATAATTCATTTATGGTGGATATTGGCTCAGGCAATACGAAAATTTCCTGGGACGAAAATGGAACATTGAAATCAATGGAATTACCCGGAGCAAAATATTATGAAAAAAACAGATCGGATGAAGATGTTTATAATGAAGTAAAATCTCAAATAAGTAAAATTCCGCAAGGAAAAAGAAATGTCGGCTTTATATTAGGCGGCGTTCCTTTTACATTAGCAAAGCAACATCGCAAGGGTGAAGAAAGGTACACAATTTTAAAAGCGCCGGGATCTTATAAATCAGTAGATAAAAAAATGGCATCGGGATTAAATATTTATAAAGCGATAACCGATGGCACTCAAACTGATACATTCGTTTTTGATTGGGATGCAAATTTTACAATAGGCTTTCTCCTCGGCCTTCGTAAATAATTATTAATATGAGCTTCTTAAAACAACTTTTAAATCCCTTTGTTGAGTTTGATGAACACAAGAAACAAGAACCACAAAAACCTATACCGCAAGTAACTAAGGCCGCTGATAAAATTGCTCCGGTAGCAGAGGAAAACGCTCATCATCCACTGATTAATGAAAACAAAACCAGTGCTCCTGCTTCAGTTGCAATCCCTACTTTTTCTCAAAGCGGCGCAATTACAGGCCCGCTACCCGAACATGAAAAATATTTTGAAAGATTGATAGATGAAGCTAATGCAAAAAATCCAATGTTTCAGGGAACAGATTTTAAAGAGTTTGTTGATAGTAAAGTAGATATAGATGACATAACAGATGAAGCGTTGAAATATAAAACTGCTTTCAACGTTTTAAAAAGTACCGGTCTTACCAAAGAAAAACTTATTTCAACCGGGCAGGAATATTTAAATCTTATTGGGCGGGATCTTAATTCTTTTCAAGGTGCCCATGCCTTACAATATAAAAAAGAAGTACAGCAAAAAGAATCGCTTATTCAGAAAAAGGCTGAGGAATTACAAACGCTAACGCAGAGAATAAATACTTTAAAAAGCGAGATCAATAATTTAACGCAGGATATCAACCTGACGAAAGATAAAATGAATACAACTAAAAATTCATTTTTATTAGCCGGAGAAAATAAGCAGACTCAAATTCAGAAAGAGCTGGATAAAATACTTCAATATTTTAAGTAATGGGTTTCCTTTTTAAGGAACAAGTGAGTATTGCGCTTGATCTTTTATTTAATTTACTACATTAGCCTTCTCAAAATTATTTTTATGAAAAAGATATTATTCTTTCTTGCTTTTATTATCCTGCTGGATCAAAATATTTCAGCTCAAACTATAACGCAACCAGTAGCTAAAAAGGCATCCAAAGTTTATACAGAACACAATAATAAACGCAGTGACGAGTATTTCTGGATGAACAACCCCTCTGATCCAAATGTTATTAATCATTTAAAAGCTGAAAATGTATATGTTGAAGCATATATGAAACATACTGAGCCACTTCAAAAAAAAATTTACAATGAATTAATAGCACGCATTCCCGGAAGAGACCAATCTCTGCCAACAAAACGCAAAGGCTACTGGTATTATTCAAGATTTGAAGAAGGAAAACAGTATCCATATTATGTCCGTAAAAAAGGTACAACAACAGCTAAAGAAGAAATTATTCTGAATGTACCTTCCTTAGCTAAACCACATCAGATTTATTTGATAAGAGGCACTGCCAGTTCACCAAATAGTGATTATTATATCTATGGAGTAGATACTACCGGAGATAGGCGTAGTACGGCTTACATTAAACAATTATCAAATGGAAAACCAATGCCTGAGACTATTTCAAATACAACCGGAAGTTATGCATGGAACAACGATAATAAATCTTTCTATTATGTTTTATACGACAATACCGTACGGGCTTCCAGAGTAATGCGGCATATTTTAGGTACCTCTCCATCTGCAGACAAAGAGATCTATACAGAAAAAGACAGTACCTATAGCGTTGGTTTATCCAAAACGCTTAGCGGTCGTTATATCTTTATCAATTCCCGCAGCACTAACACTACAGAGGCAAGTTACCTTGATGCAAACAATCCAAATGCTTCTCCGGTTCTCATTCAATCAAGAATACAGGGGCTGGAATATGCACCTGATTATTTAGAAGGAAATGAATTTCATATCTATACCAATAAAAATGCAAAGAACTTTAAATTAGTTAGTGCACCAATTAATAGCCCGGGTATGGAAAACTGGACTGATATTATCCCTGCAAGTGATAAAGCTTATTTAGAAAATGCAGAAGTAGTAAAAAACTACATAATTGCACAAACAAAAGAAAACGGGCTAACACAAATAAAATTTCTTGATCGTAAAACAAAAAAATGGAAGTTTGTTAATTTTGGTGAAGAGGTTTATGTAGCCAATATGTACATGGCTACAGATGAATATACTTCTGACAGTATCCGGTATAATTTTACTTCGCTAGTTACACCCGGTGCTGAATATATGTATAACCTTAAAACCGGACAGAAGAAATTATTGAAGCAGCAAAATGTTGGTAACACATTTAATGCTTCCTGGTACCAAACAAAACGAATCTGGAGTACAACAGGTGATGGAACTAAAGTGCCCATTTCAATTGTTTACCGAAAAGACAAATTTAAAAAGGACGGTAGCAACCCATTATTACTATATGCTTATGGCTCTTACGGCGCTAATTCTGATCCGTATTTTAATTCTTCAATAATAAGTTTATTGGATAGAGGAATTTCATTTGCCATTGCACACATCCGTGGCGGTCAAGAAATGGGCAGAGACTGGTATGAACAAGGCAGAGTGCTTACAAAGAAAAATACCTTTAATGATTTTGTTAGTGCAGCACAATTTTTAGTGAATGAAAAATATACATCAAAAGATAAATTGTTTGCTAATGGAGGTTCTGCCGGCGGTATGTTAATGGGCGCTGTAACCAATATGCGTCCGGACCTTTTTAAAGGCATCATTGCAGAAGTGCCATGGATGGATGTAATATCAGATAGCTTTGACCCCACTATTCCTTTGGTAACTTTAGAGTATGAGCAATGGGGAGATCCTAATAAAAAAGAACACTATGACT
>JBBJOK010000008.1:0-27942 GCA_037721545.1 Chitinophagaceae bacterium | reverse complement strand
CCGTACAAAAAATACTTACTAAGGGAAATATTGTAGTGACTGCATTGCACAGCCAAATATTGTTTGAGCAGCCCAGGTTATTTTTTATGCACTTTTGGGCAGTAGATGATCCGGAGAAATTAGCGGTTGTTCTGCATGATGTGTTGAGGAGTACCAATCATGCAAGAAAGAGGTAATGAAAATGCAGGATGCAGAAAAGTCGACATTGGCTGAGTCCTAATTATTAGCTGCTGTCTGATGCATGGAAATTACTTTCCTACTATTATTTTTATCCAATTGCTCAAACACTGAATTGTTACTCACAAATTCGGGCACTAAGTCCTTCATCTTTGCAACCATTTCCATAACGCCATCTTTTTGTTTAGCAAGATTTATTAAATCAATAAATTCATTTTCCACCGCACCAAAATCATACTCTCTAACTTTTGCTATCATTATTTTATCGTGATAAGTAAGTAAGCTATTTTCACTGTCAGTTAATAGTTCTTCATACAGTTTTTCGCCCGGTCTTAATCCACTATACTTGATTTCTATATCAACTCCCGGTGTTAACCCATATAAACGAATCATTTTTTTCGCAAGTTCTACAATCGCTACAGCTTTTCCCATATCAAAAACAAAAATCTCACCCCCCTTTCCCATCGAACCTGCCTCTAAAACCAGTTGGCAAGCTTCGGGTATCGTCATAAAAAAGCGGGTAATATTCGGGTGCGTAACAGTAACAGGGCCCCCTTTCTCGATTTGTTCTTTGAACCTTGTTATAACTGACCCATTTGAACCTAATACATTACCAAAACGGGTTGTGATAAATTTTACAGGTTTCTTAAATATTTTATTACTTACAAGTGTTTCCGAATGTAAGAAATGATGCATTGATTGCACATAAATTTCTGCTAAACGCTTACTGGCCCCCATAATATTTGTGGGATTCACAGCTTTATCAGTCGAGACCATGACAAACCTTTGCACAGCATATTTCACTGAAAGATCAACAAGAATTTTAGTTCCCAAAACATTGGTAATAATTGCTTCAGAAGGGCAAAGTTCCATCATAGGGACATGCTTGTATGCAGCAGCATGATACACATATTGTGGCTGAAACATTTCGAACAATTCTTCCATCCTTTTTTGGTTGGTTACATTACCCAAAAAACTAATACAGGAAGTTTTGGTATGCAATTCTTCAAGTTCCAACTCCAGTTCATGTAATGGGGTTTCGGCCTGGTCACAAAGAATAATCGTTTGAGGATTATATTTTAAGAGTTGCCTTACAATTTCACTACCAATTGAACCTGCAGCACCGGTAACCAATATTCTTTTATCGCTGATTTGAGAAGCAATCAGTTCATTGCTGATTTTAATTTGGTCACGTTCCAACAGATCTTCAATTTTGATCTTCTGTAATTGCCGGGCAGAAAACTCTCCATTGATCCAGCTTTCAAATGGTGGAATATTTAAAACTTTAATATTTTTTTCCAGACAAAAATCTACTAATTTATTTTTTTTTGCCGGTGGTAATTCAAAAACAGCAATTATAATTTCATCAATTTGATGTAGTGCAACTATCCTTTCAAGATCTTTGGTGTTGCGGATTTTTATACCATCAACCACTTTACCTATTTTTTTCAAGTCATCGTCAATAAAAGCAACGACTGATATAAATGATTTGGCATCATGTTCCAAAACTCTCTTTGTGGCAAATCCGGCTGCAGCGGCACCGTATATAATCACATTTTTTTTATCCATTTTATAACTCCGCAAATATGAAAATGAATACTTAGCAATTACCCTGTAAGTAATTAAAAAAAGAAAACTAATTAATGCATTGATAATTAATATCGTTGTAGAAAAAAAGTAAAGGCTTCCGAAATTAGTAAGTATAAGATTGATTAAAAATAAAATGGAAGTGGATGCAACTACTGCATAAAAAATACGCAATGCATCCTGTATGCCGGTATATCTGATAATCCCAGCATAAGTTCTAAAATTTATAAATACCACTGCGTTGATTAGCCCCAATATTAGAAGATTTCCTGTGAGATCTCTAAGGTCAATCGTTAATAAAGAGAGGTTATACCGAATGAACGAAGACAGACAAAGGGCTATGGAACAGATAATTAAATCCAGTAAAAAAATTATCCAACGAGGAACGATATTTATATTGATAAACATAATCTTTATGTTTAATATTTTTAATAATTATGTCAGCTACCTTTGGATTTGCATAGTAAAGATAGCTATTGGGAAGTGATTTTATCAAGAAAAAAAGCAATTGGAATTAGCAAAGCTAATTACGTATAATAATTGCTCCTTTTTAAGAGATTTCGCAAATTTTATGTTCCCTTAACAAGTCAATTATTTATATAAATAATCATCCATAGGGATATTAACTCAAAGTTTTATAAAAAAATGCTTCCATTATTTCTGACAAAAGTAAATATATATTTGATCTTTAGGTGGGAGACTCTCGGAAGTATATATTACCGTAACAAATGAAACTTTATAAAGTTTAATAAAATTGAAAATAAAGGGTTCGTAAATTTTGTTTCCCAAAAAAAGTAAGAATGAATCTGGATTATTAAATCTATACTTAAAATATGCATTCACATCTTCTTCTCCCCATAAAATGGAGCCAGGTGTAGTTTTATCTAATAGATATATATGATGAAGCATTCTTGTATAGCCAACTATGTAGGGGGTTTTAAATTTTGAAACCACATCTCTTAATTTGTTTTGAATATTATAAGAATGTTGATCTAAAAGAATCACACTTTGTCGATTTCTTCCATATTTAAAGGGTACTTTCTGTGACCAAATATTTGTTTTGTTATAAGGGAATAAAAACCCTGTCAATAAAATGCCGATCAAAATAAATAATATGATTTTAAAATATCTTTGTTGTAATGTGATCGGCATAATTAGCCATACAGCTATAAGTAAGAATTGTAAACACGATATCGCCGAGTATAAATTATTTGAATTTGTCCCAAAAACATAGCTCAATGTAATAGTAAAAAAGAAACAAGGTAATAAAATATTCCCTCTTGTTGAATATGTTCGAAGAAAGTACCCGAATGTAAAAGCAAGTATTAAGGGAATAAATAAAAAACACCTGTCAGTTAGAAATATCCATAGATCTTGGTTGACGAGATTATATTTTTGAGCTGACAAAAAAAATTCAAAGAATGCGATTGTAAATCCTAATACAATTAAAATATAAACAAAAAATAATTTTTTCTTCGTTATGAGATAATGAATTAGGACTCCTGACAATATAGCAATTAAAAATAAAAATACATCTCTAATAAGTTTAATAACCAGAATGTCGAAAGAATGTGTATTGCGCTCTACTTGTAAACTCTGAAATACTTTCTTATAAATAAGAGGATTAATTCTGTTAGCAAAATCGGATAATAAAAAAAAGTACAGAAAAATTGAAATAAAAAAAAAAGAAAAAACCAATAGAGTTCGGGTATGTATATGGTATCTGTTTATATAAAGTGCAATAAACAGGATAAGTAATATAAAGGGTATTCCAGTTGGTTTAGCTATCCAGCAAATTAGTATGCCTAGAACGGAAAGCAATGAAAAAAGGGCACATAATAAAAAAGAGTTTTTATTATTAGAAATTATAAAAAGAAAACCGCCCGAAAATAATTGCAACCCCAAATAGTTGTAAAAATCATACCCGGGGGTTTGAATAAATGTAGGAAGGTAGCTCCAAAACCCGGCAAAAATCACAAAAGCTAAAAGATCTACAAAACCGGCCTTTCTGGCGAGAATGTGTTGATTAAAATTGTATAACCCGAAAAATAATACCAGTGAACCCAATATATTAATGCCTATTCGCGTTATCCTAAGTAATGATACATTAAATTCAAATCCAAAATTATTATAAATATATTTATATAAAATATCCAAATTTGTAGGTCTGAATATATTTTCCTGAAAAGGATTCGAAAATAACCAATAAAATCCCTCATCCTTAGATTGCAATCCTCTATCAGAAATAGCAATTAGTAGACTGATAAGTATTATTAAAAAAAAAATTACCAAGTAATTTTTTTTTAAAATATTTATGAAAATCATTCAGTAGATATTGAATCCATTTATAATAGTCCTGTTAATTTTGTGAATTTCGGTAATAGTTAATTCAAAGTACATGGGCAACCTAACCAAGCAGTCTGAATAAATGTCGGACTGTTTTAAATGCCTTGAATCATGTTGGCCAAAGTAAAATAAACTTTTATGTAAACTCAAATAATGGAACACTATCATAATGTGTTGTTGTTTCAAATATTGGATGAGGTTTGTTCTTTGCTGCAAATCTTTACAAACTATATAGAATAGATGAGCATTATTGGTTGCATATTGCGGAATAAAAGATATTCGAAATTCTTTTGTCGCTGCATATTCAGATAATCCATTATAATATTCATTCCAAATTTCTTTTCTTCTATTTTGAATTAGATCCAATTCTTCTAATTGAGCCCAAAGAAATGCAGCAGTTATTTCAGAGGGTAGGTAGGAAGAACCGATGTCTATCCATCCATACTTATTAACCTCTCCCCTATAAAAAGCTGCTCGGTTCGTGCCCTTTTCCCATATTATTTCAGCTCGATTCTCAAATTGCTGATCATTTATTGTTAGCATACCACCCTCCCCAGATATAATATTTTTTGTTTCATGAAACGAGAAAGCCCCTAAATGACCTATTGAACCGAGAGCTCTTTTCCTCCCGTCACTCCCTATGTAAAAGCTATCAATAGCATGTGCTGCGTCTTCTATAACAAAAAGATTATAATTTTTCGCAACTCCCATTATTTTATCCATATTACATGCTAGGCCAGCATAATGGATTGGAACAATTGCTTTTGTTTTGGATGTAATTAATTGTTCAATTTTATCTTCATCAATACCTGGATGATCTTCACGGCTATCAGCGAAAATAACTTTTGCCCCTCTCATAATAAAAGCATTAGCTGTACTGGTAAATGTATAAGCAGGCATTATAATTTCATCTCCTGCCTGAATATTTATTAATATCGCAGCCATCTCCAAAGCATCTGTGCAAGAGGTGGTAAGTAAACACTTGTTAAAGCCGTATCTGCTCTGAAAATATTGCTGACATAAATTGGTGTACTTCCCATTTCCAGAAAGTCTACCAGCAATAATAGCTTCTTGGATATATTGGGTTTCTCTTCCTGTATAGTAGGGCTTGTTGAATGGAATCATGGTTTATTAGCAAGGTAACACACGATTTAAGTGAACAAGAATCTAAGCAAATTATTAACATCCAAATTTTTTTATGTGATCTGTGAAGATTGGTAACTAATATTAATGCTTACATCTATTATAGAATTTTTTTTTTTCAATTATGAGCAGGTTATTTACAAGGGTATAGCAATTACAATCATGTTAATTACATTGATTATAAATTTATTAAAGGATAATAATAATTAAAATTTATGTTTTTTGAATTCAAATATGAGTCTGGGACCTGCTTTTACGAATAAGTCCTTCCAAATTCGGTTTTTGCTGTTCTTTAATTATCCTGATCAAATACTCCCCAATTAATCCAACAGCAAGCAAATTCAATCCTCCAAAAAAACTTATTAAAGAAACTGTAGATGTATATCCAGGATAATCAATTTCATAAAATATTTTTCTAGTAATAGTGGCCATAATAAATAACATTGAAAAAATAAATCCTGCAATCCCAACAATACCCATGAACTTCAATGGTAAGGACGAATAATGCAATATATTATTTAGAGTTAAACTGATAAGCATTCGTAAAGTATAGTTACTTCTCCCAAATTGTCGGGAATGATGTTCAACGTGAATGTTTATTATATTGCTTGTGGCATTAATCAAGAGACTTGAAACCAATGGTGTTGCATTAAAATTCACAACTATATTATTGGCAATATCCTTGGTAATGATTCTGAATGGAGACTTAATAAGTCCTTTGGGCTTTCTTAGTAAAGCACTATCAGTTTTATTTAGAATGAAACTTCCAACATTCCTAAAAAGAGAGTGCTTCTTTTTGTTATAATGTGGTACTGCAAAAATAGCATCTATCCAATCATTTGATTCGATAGCCCGGATTAGTTTTGGAATTTCATTGACAGGATGTTGAAGATCATCATCCATTGTAATAATATAATCCCCGGATGCATGAGCCATCCCAATAAGCAATGCCAGATGTTGACCCTGGGTTTTTCTTAATGTAATTACTTTAATCCAATTTTCTTCAGCGCAAATTTTTTGTAAGGCAACGTTAGTTTCTCCATGAAATGGACTATCGTTTACAAGTATAAGTTCAAATTCATATGACGTTCTGTCTGCTAACTCAAGAAGCTGCTTCGTTAATATTTCTAAGCTTTTTGAACTTTTGTAAACCGGAACAACAATAGAATATTTTATCATCTTATGAAGTTTTATTTACTTTTACAAGTAAGCCGTTTTTATTTCCGTGATATAAACGCTTTAAATAATAGTAACCAACTTATTGATGTCAGCGATTTCCATTTTTCCTAAAAAATATCAATGAAATATTCTCTAAAACTCTTTGAGATTTAATATGATTTTTAATTACTGAAATGTTGGACAATTGTGTAGTATTATCAATATAATATGCCGAGTCTTTTAATTGAGAAAATAAATAATACTGAAGAGCTAAATGTATAGATTGCCCCCTAAGATCCTTTTCTATTACAGTTAAAATACCTTTATAAATTGGCAAATTATTAAATTTGCCCCTTTTTTCATAAATAAAGTAGCCTTTAACCTTGTTATAATTATCTGACAATACAGAACAAAAAGAATTTTTATTAGCTATAGAATTGCTTATACATAATTCAAAATACCTTTCAGCATCAGCTGATTCAAAATAGTTAAGGTTTTTAAATCTGCTGATAAAGTTTGGATTTTTTGTAAGATTATTATGCGTAAGTTGAATAATATCATTCAAATCTTTTTTATCATACATTCTAATATTTACATCATGAGAAGATAAAAACAACTTTTGTTGTACTATTTTTTTTTTATTAATCAGTGTTTTAAAAGTAATATGAGAGTCCACTAATCGAAAATTAAAATCTTCCAAAAGCATTATTAAAAGAAAAAATGATGTGCTTATCTGAAATTCAATTAAATCATATATTTTATCAGAATGTTTTAAAATGATAGTTAAATCTTTTCCTAAAACATCTATGGATTTAGTTATATTAATATCATCGCCAATAAATTTTAGTAAGCCCCATTTTTTTGCAAAGAAAGCAGACTCCCAGCACTTATCTTCAATAGTAAAATGAGGAGTTGTTAACATGCAAGAAAAATAATTAATGATTGAACTTCCCTACCTACCCTTATATCTAACTAAAATGTCTTTTTATAAAATTTTGCCGGATTACCATACCATATCTCATTATCTGGGACATCCTTTCTGACTTGTGAACAAGCACCAATTTCAGAGTTCTCGCCAATTGCAACACCAGGCATTATAGTAACGTTAGCTCCAAACCGCGAATTACATCTTATTATACTTGTTTTTTTTCTATCGTTTTGCAAAAGATTAGGAGTATCTGTTACAACAAATCCATATTTCATAATAACTCCATCTTCAACAATAGTGTTAGCAGAAAGTGTACATCTGCTTCCCATAGTCACATTATTACCAATCACACAATTATTTCTAATTTCGCAATATGAAGTAAAAGAACAATTTTCGCCAATTACAACATTTTTTCCTACTTTAATGTAAGTACCTATTTTTGAATTTTTACCTATTTTTGATCCTTCTAGAATCATGGAAAAGTCTTCAATAATCACATTATCAGAAATTATTACTTTCGCTTCAATAATACAAAATCTACCAATTTTTACATTATTTGCAATTATGGCTTTTGATGCAATGATGGAGTTATTCATTTTTTAGTATTTATTAACTTAATTCATTGGTGGTAAAACGTAGCAGGGGTTTACTTTGCTAAAAGGTGGGATTTATAGAAATGGTTTTAAGAATTATAAAGTATTAAATCCTTTTATGTTTTAATATCCTGAAATTTGTCAAAGACTACGCTGCATTAACTACCTGATAAGTTTTAAAATTAATACCAACAC
The DNA here is from genome assembly GCA_037721545.1 of Chitinophagaceae bacterium. Taxonomy (GTDB): domain Bacteria; phylum Bacteroidota; class Bacteroidia; order Chitinophagales; family Chitinophagaceae; genus Ginsengibacter. The sequence goes on along the minus strand of JBBJOK010000008.1, from coordinate 19,815 downwards.
GTATTAATTTTCGCCAATATCAAAACATGCAGGTTAAATCTCTGAAATGATTTCGTGAAAACAAGATTATGTCAAACATTGTTAACAATAGGAAACATAACTTTTGGCCCTTAATATCTTTTAGCCAACTTAAACCAGCCTTCAAAGCTAAATCGAATGGCAAGGTAAAAAATAATTAAAATAAATAATAAGATGAGCGGCAGAAAAGTAATGTGATTAATATATGCATAAGCTATACATAAGTTTATTAATATTTGCAGTAAGGAATACGTACTACTTATTATTATATGATTAAACTTCTTCTCATTGACCAAGAATTGATAAAAATGTGAGCAATGGGCTTTAAAAATATTTTCTCTGCGTATTATCCTAAACAAAATTGTAATAACTGTGTCAATACCGTATATACTTAATAATAATATCCATACTATAGAGTGAGTTTTGATCATTAGTGTAATTAAAAGAAATGAGATAACAAAAGCCATTGATACACTACCTACATCCCCGGCAAAAACTTTAGCCTTTTTTCTGACATTAAAAAAACCAAACGATAACAATGATGCACCGATTACAATAAAATATTCGCTATCTATAAAGAAGGTAATAAATTTATTTATTAAATACAAGGAACCTATAATTGCCAGAGAATACAAAGCAGTAATGCCATTTATACCATCCATAAAATTATATGCATTAATTATTCCAATAATGAAAATTAATGCAATGAGTATTACCCAAAAGGGAAAGTCAAAAAGACCCACTTGAAAGAATAACAGTAACACTGAGATTAAGTGTATAGTAAGCCTAACTCTATTAGAGATAGTATAAAGATCATCTAAGAAACTTACAGTACTTATAAGAAACAATCCAATAATAAAATAGGGAAACTCAAACCCACTGTAAGCAGCATATATGAGGACAGATATTGGAAAAATAATACCCCCTCCACGAATAGTGAAATGCTTATGAGAACTGCGAATATTAGGTTTGTCAATAATGTTATAATGCGGTGCTATTTTTATATATAGTAGTAAACTAGAAAAAAGAAAAATAAGAAATAGAAAAAATATCATATTTTAAATCCTTCTAAAACCGGGGTGGGATTCCAGTCTAATGCCTTTTGTGCTTTAGTGTCATCAAATGTTAGCGGGAAAATAATTTTTTTTAATTTCCGGGAATTTATTGGCAATCTACTTCCCAACAAGTTGCCTACTTGTGCGATAAGTTTTGCAATAGGAAGGGGGAGATTTCGAATATTTTTTTGATGAGTTTGTTGTGCTATCATTTTACTCAATTCACAAAATGAGGGATGATATCTATCCGTAAGATTATAAGTACCCCCAATAGTAGCAACTTTTGGTATAATTGCAGCAACATCCTCAGCTAATACCATACTTTTTTTTGCTTTTCCTCCGTCAATATTGAAATAATAACCATTTTTAATTCCACTAATCATTGCTTTTAAGTTTCCCGGAGGGTTTGTGCCTGCAATTAAAGGAAGTCGTAATATTGTACAAACAATATTATTCTTTTTACACCATGTGGTAATTAATTGCTCAGCCTCAATTTTACTTTTACCGTATGGATCTTCGGCAAGTAAAGGTTCATCTTCATTTATTAAAATACCGGTTTCTCTGCCATAGACGGCTATACTACTTATATAAACAAATGATTCCGGATGATGAGTATTCTGCAGCCCTGTGAGTAGGTTATTTAATCCATTAATATTAACTTTTAAAAACTCTTCTTTTTCTTCCTGAGTTTTTGGGACAGAATGGGCTTTACCCGCACAGTGAATTACCATTTTTACATTAGGCAAAACAGGAATTTCTTTGCTTAGATCAACATTAATCTGTGATTGACTTCTTGATAAAGTGATTATCTCATTTCCATCTAATACATCCTTTATTATTGTCCCCAAAAAACCTGTTGCCCCGGTTAAAAGTATTTTCATTTTTAGATAAACTGCACCAAACGTTTAATTATTCGCATTGGCACTAAGATTAGCGGAATTTTTAAGCCGTTATTTCTCCAGGCACATAAAATTTCTTTATTGCCATTTAGAATATTTTTAAGGCTTTTATTAGTTGCGCCTCCCAGCCTCATTTTCACCATCACCCTATTAATATATTTAGATTCAAAACGATGTTTTTTAAAAACTCGTAGCATAAATTCATAGTCTGCAGCTAATTTGTATCTAATATTAAAAAAACCAACCTCTTTATAAACATGCTTTTTTACAAATAAAGTAGGATGCGGCGGGACATTTCCATATTCAAAAAAATTTTTAAAATAAGATTTGGATTCCCACTTTCTTACCACTTTATTAGTATCATTTTTTTTTACGTAAACTAAATCTCCATACAGAATATCCAATGCTGAATTTGAATTAAACCGAGTTACCACATCTGATAAAACCTCATTATCCTGGTATATATCGTCAGAATTTAAAATTCCTATTACATCGCCCGTTGCTAATCTAATACCCTTATTCATTGCATCATATACACCTCTGTCAGATTCAGATACCACCTTTAAAAGGGGGTATTTTTTAATTATATCTAATGTTCCATCAGTAGATCCACCGTCGACTATAATATATTCACGGTTAGAGTAAGTTTGAACAAGAACACTTTTTATAGTAGTTTCAATTGTTGCAGAACTGTTGTAACAAACGGTAATTACAGAAACTTTCATGACTTTTTAAGATGCTATTTATAGATCTGGTTTTTCCGATTTTCTTGCTTCCAGAAATAAGGATACGGGATCGTAAAGAACTCCATTTTTCATATCGAGTTCATACTGATTCCAATCTTTAATTTTACTCTTTGTAGGATCCATAACTTCTATTTCTTCAAAACCACACGCGGATAGCAATTTTTTTAGAGAGTACTTATCATACATCCAATAATGGATTTCTCCTCCTAGCTTAAATTTGCCAACCTCAATAAATTTTTTTTCATCTTCTGTTAAAAAAACTTTCTTTGCTCTTAATTTGATACCACGGATTATCTCTGAAAGAAAAGAAGCTGACCTGACCTTTGATGCTATTTTAGAGGAAATTAATCTTAATTTTTTAGTTCCACTCATTTTAACTGCATTGCGAATAGCTGACCCTATATGTCCTATTCTTTCCACTACATATTCTTCATTAATAACGTTTTGCTGCTGCAGATATTCGCCCATCATTCCACCCTTCTTATTTCTAATTGTTTGATCGTATAATTCCAGTAATATCCACTCATAGTTTGCATCATTTAATTCATCATACTCTTTCCAGTTAGCATTAAGCAACCTCAAATATTCTCTTGTAATGTTCTCTAAATCAGGAACCACCACTCTTATAATTCCTCTCGGTTTCAGTACCCTAAAACATTCTTTTATAAATGAAGCAGCCTCTTGTTTTGGTATATGCTCAAGTACTTGGGAATGATAAACTACATCAAACTGATTATCTTCAAAAGGAATACCACTTAATAAATTGGTTGCAATAACATAAGGACTATTTGAAACCATATCTACATTGACCCAATCTTCATGAAATTTATTTCCACAACCTACATTTAGGTAATTTCTTTTACTCATCTATTTGATTTGAAAAAATTTAAAATCTTTTTTGATATATAATTAACTTTTTCGAATGTTAAATCAAAAAATAAGGGTAGTCTTAAAAGAGTATCTGTAAAATAGTCTGAGTTCGATAGTTCCCTGCCATCGTGTTTATCTTTATAAAATGGTGATTTATGTAATGACAAATAATGAAAAACTGATTGAATTCCATTCTCACGAAGATATTTTATTAATTCAGTACGTACATCTAAAGATTCTGTTATTATATAAAACATATGCGCATTGTTAGTTGCATACACTGGGACATTTGGCAGGTTTAATATCCCTTTCTCTTGCAGTACAGAAAGATTTTGATAATACAGGTTCCATAAAGACTTTCTTTTTTTTTGTATTTCCTCAACAGATTCAAGTTGTGCATATAAAAAAGCTGAAATAATTTCAGATGGTAAAAATGAAGAACCAATATCTACCCATCCATATTTATCCACTTCCCCTCTAAAAAAAGCACTTCGGTTCGTACCTTTTTCCCTTATGATTTCTGCTCTTGTATTATAATCTGGGTTATTTATTACTAACATTCCCCCTTCGCCAGAAATAATATTTTTTGTTTCGTGAAAGGAAAAAGTTCCAAAATCTCCTATGGATCCTAAAGGCAAATTGTAATAGTATGAATCTATTGATTGTGCTGCATCTTCAACAACAATTAACTTATACTTTTTTGCCAGTTGCATTATTTCACCCATTTCACACGCTATGCCTGCGTAATGAACAGGTATAATAGCCTTTGTTCTGTTTGTAATCAGAGGTTCTATTGCTTTAGGATCAAGATTTGGGTTATCATTTAAGCTATCAGCAAAAACAATTTTCGCTCCCCTTAAAACAAAAGCGTTTATGGTAGAAACAAAAGTATATGAAGGTGCTATTACTTCGTCACCTGGTTTAATGTTTGCAAGAATTGCAGCCATTTCGAGAGCATCAGTACAAGAAGTAGTTAGTAGGCATTTTTGAAACTTGTACATCTCCTGAAATAAATCATGGCATTTTTTTGTAAATATACCATCACCTGAAATTTTTCCACTAGCAACGGCTTCTTGTATATATAAACACTCTTTTCCGGTTAAAAAGGGTTTATTAAAAGGTATCGGCATGATTACTATCCAATTTTGCTAATAATTCTTTTTCAATGTTGCGTTTAATAATTGCAGGAACTCCAGCAACAAGGCTGTACGGGGGTACAATTGTATTTTCTTTCAAAACCGCACCTGCAGCAATAATACTATGATCGCCAATAACGCAACCTCTTAAAATAACAGCATTTGTACCTATATATACATAGTGGCCTATTTTAACGGGAGAGTGATCTATAATTTGAATCTTACCTTCTGTAACGCAGCGCCAGGCTGTATCATGAGTTACTATTTGAGCCCCGCTTGATACATTTACCCCATCTCCCAAAGTAACTAAGTCATATTCGCCATCAATAACTGTAAATGGCCCTATCCAACATTTTTTTCCAAAAGAAACATGCCCTTTTTCAATACCGCGTATCCAACACAGCGGATTATAATTATTATTATACATCAACTTTATGAAGTGCTAATCTGTCTTCCTTATTAAGTGATCAATCAGTTTGGAAGAAGAGACATTCATGCCTACTTTTTGAATTGTCATATCTCTATTATTTTTTTTATAAGAGTTTTGATCCTTTTTTCCTCTGTTTATGATCATAATTAACCCTTTTGCAAAATCTTCAATATCTAACATTGATGCTAAATAACCTGCATTATCATCAGTTATTAGATCTCTTGCCACGCCAGTATTAAACGCAATTACAGGAGTTCCGCAAGTCAGCGCCTGATTAACCATTAAAGGTCCGCTATCTTCAATGGAAGGACAAACATAAGCATCCACGAAATTGTATAATTGAATTAATCTTTCTTCATTTACATAACCGAGGGTTGAATTATCAACTTCAATGTCATCAAAGGGATTATATTTAAATTTCCCTATTATTATGACACGTATTTGCTTAAATAGATTATTATCTCTTTCTTTAATTATTCTTAATGAATCTATAAAGAACTGCAAACCTTTTCTTTTATCATTAATATTATTAGCACCTGCTAAAAAATAGGTTTTCCCTACTTCTCTATTAATATTACAAAACTCAAGAGTGCGTATCTCTTTTTGAATAAAAGTAGTTTGATCAATTCCTATGGGGATGTATATTTTTTCCTTTTGGTGAAATAATATACTTTTTGTGATTAATTGAGAGGTTTCCCTAGTAGGCGATAAAGCGGTAATATTAAGTTTACCTATGTATTTTTGCCGATATTTAAAATTTTTGAAGGCAATAAAAGAAAGAAAATTAAATTTAAAAGCAGAGCAGTCCTTACAACCCGATGTAGCAAATTGCTTGCAATCCCAAGTATAGTGACATCCCCCTGTCATAGGAGCTTTGTCCATAAAATACCAGTAAACTTTAGCAGACGTTTTTTTTTGAAGTTTATAAACCGTTTTCATATTTATTGAACCGCTAATCCAATAAAGGATAATTATATCGGGCTTTTTCTTAATTTTTTTTAAAATTAAATCTGATGATACGATAGAAACTTGTTCAAGTATATTAAAAAAATTAAAGTGAATTTTTGTAAATGTATTTTTAAATACTTTTTCAAAAAAAACTTTAATTGACAATATAAAAAATATCACTCTGCTTTTCCAATTGCCGTTTTTTAATTCCTCGGCATCAAAATATATATTGAGTATTCCATGCTTATTTAATTCTTTTATGAGTGGCCGTATAACTAAATTGCGGACTGGTTTTATTTGGTAGTGATTTAAATGTAAAATAACCATAATCCTCTAGTAAGTTTAGGATATAAAACGGGAAGCTATTGCTTTCCAACTCATCACTTCATTCACATATCTAATTCCATTATCTCCCATTTCTAATCGTTTTTTTTCGTTATGTATCAATAGTTTTAATGCTGCTTTTAACTCTTGTAAATTTCCACCCTTAATATTTATTCCGTTTTCATATTTTGTTCTTTCTGTCATATAATGACTACAAATTATAGCACAACCACATGCAGAAGCATCTATTGTACTTGTAGTTAGATGATCTGGCCAAACCGCTATATCGGTAGAATTATAAATAGCTGCAAGTTCCTTTGCAGGGACTGCTGAAATGACCTTTACGGGATAAGTTGAATTTTTTATTGATTTGTTTAAAACAGTAGCATAGGTTTTTACCACATCCCCTACTATCAAAATCAAAATATTTTTATTGCCTGATACTTCCTTGTCATTCAGTGCTTCAATAATCAAGTGAATTTTCTTTAATTCATAAATTTTCCCAGTATAGGTTATAATTAAAGTATCTACACAAGCTCCAAGCTTTTTTCTATAATTTTCCCTAAGATTTTTATCAGGATAGTATATACAAGTGTCTGTACCCAAAGGTATCATTTCAATTTTAGGCCCAGTTAAGCCAAAATAATCTCTCATTACATCTATGCATGTATCAGAAATGCCAATAAGTTTGTATGCAACTTTTAAAAACTTCTTTGCAAAAAATTTTCTAAAAGCAAAATATACAAATAAAGCAGGTTTAGATTTAGGTATTAGATTAATAGTGTAGTGATCGTCAAAAACTATAGGGCAATTAAGTTTTTTTGCGATAAATAAAAGGCGAAGAGAATGAAAAGAAAAAATGCCATGAGAAACAATAAAATCAGGTCTTAATTCATAAACTTTCTTTTCCATACCATATAACCATACAAGGCCTGTAATTTTTCTGTTACTACCCTTTATTCTATGTAATTCAGCTCCAAATTCAGTTTGAAAAATACCAGTTCCTACATAGTGATCTCCTATTATATGCCTAACTGTATTATTATAATCAGGAAAATTAAAATGAGTATCGGAAGTAAGATAAATAACCTCAGGCCCCAGTTTTTTCCAGTCCATTCCCAAGCAATTTTCCTGATAATACAATTTATCCTGATAATGGGCACCTATATTAAGAATTCTCATTGTGCTATAAAGTGCTTAATTTTTAAATTCAGTGATATGTTAACATATAGAAAAAATTTCTGACCATTGAGCAAGATTGAACAACCGCCAAATAAATTATCTGCTTTAACTTTTGCTCCATTGTCTAAGTGATGGATAATAGGAAATCTGTATATTTAATTAATTATGGGAGATTTATCAGCAACCAAGTTTGAAAGGAGCCTGAATCCGAATTTTTTTTTCTCCAATCTTAAGGTATAACGGTAAACAGGACAGCAAACAGCTAAACTAAAAAGTAAAATACATAACCTTTTAATACCTAACCTGTAAATTTTTTCCACTTTGCATACATATCCAGCATCCATTTTGAATTTGGATAGTCACTAAATTCTTTGGGGCTGTTACTCATTATTTGCTCATACTCTTCATTCCTTAATCCCAATTTTTTTTGAACATATTCTTCAAGTTGCTTAAGATCAAAATCATTTACTGGTTTTCTTGCCAATTCCTTCAGGGCGTCCTCCCTAGTCAATTGTCCCGATATGATTAGGTCACTTAAATGCATTTTACGTTTGTCGAAACCAAATTTTCTGGGTAAATATACTAATTGATGCCATTTTGTAAACAGAGATTCATGATGTTTACCATCATAAGGCCGCCAATCTATTTTATTCATTAAAACCTGCATAGCCTCACTCTTATTATAGTCAATATAGTTTAGTATACTTACTTGCTGTATTCCCTTCAACCTTCGTTTAATTTGTTTTTTTATCATGCTCATTGCAGGGAAGGTCTTCAATGGCACCGAGCCAAAAGATTTATGAATTCCTTTGATTTGAGTAAGGTCTGCATAAATATATCCCCCTGCCGTCATATCTTTTCTAACGAATTCCGTACTGGTATTCACACCATCGATTATATACTTTATGCCATGTTTTGTAGCCATATTATATAGTGTCGCAAAAATTGCATGGTCTGTAGGAGCCTCCGCATTTGCAACCGAAGCTTTTAAAAACGCTATTTGAAGGTCTTTAAACTCCTGCCAATTTATAACGTAAGTAAAAAGGTCAATATCTAATTTTTTGCAGATATTTTCAATATTATTAACTGCTAATTCAGCATTCCAACCATTATCGAGATGAATAGCTAAGGGTTTAAGACCAATTTGTTTGGCGATATATGCTACATAACTGCTATCTACACCACCACTTAATCCAATAATACAGTCATACTCCTTGCCCTGGCCATCTTTTTTAATTTTGCTAACAATCTTATCTAATAATTGTCTTCTTTCAATTTTCGACTTTTCCTTTTTGAGAAACTCTTCGAATTCTTCACAATAATTGCATATACCTTTTGCATTAAAAAATATACCTTTTATAGTGGTATCTAAAATACATCTTGCACAGGTTTGCATATTTATTTAATTAAAGATTTCGATAATATCCTTTCTTGTAGGATAATTGATTAAAACTGCTTTGTGCTTGCCATGAAATACAAACATACTACCGGCTGCTGCTGCAGAAGCATTGCCTTGCTGAATGCCTTCGCGCAAATGTTTTAAATTACCCGCCCCGCCGCACGCAATTACAGGAATGTTTACAAATGAGGTTATAAATTCTATAAGTTTCAAATCATATCCTTGCATTATGCCATCATTATCAACCGAGGTGATCATTATTTCCCCTGCACCTGATGCTACTGCCTGTTTTGCAAGTTCTGCAGGCTTTATTCCTGTTATCTTTTTCTTGATATGGCTGTAAACTTCATAGCCACCTAACAAAGATTTTTTAACATCAATGGAAGCAACAACACTTTGGTTGCCGCAAAAATCAGCGGCCTCTCTTAATAAATGATTGTTTAAAATGAGAGAGGTATTAAAAATAACTTTCTCGGCACCCAGCCTGAATAGTTGTTGAACCTGTTCAATATTTTTTATACCGCCTCCATAAGCAAAAGGCATAAAGCTTTCCGAAGCTATCTCCTCTATATATTTATAATCAGGCTCTTTATTTTGTTTAGATGCTTCTATATCCAATAAGATTATTTCATCTACTTCTTTATCATTAAAAATTTTAACAGCATTTATAGGATCACCTACATAGATAGGATTTTTAAATTTATGGGTCTTAACCAATCCCTTATTACTAAGCAGTAAAACAGGAATTATGCGGGGTATCATCATAAGGTATTAAGAGACACAAAATTTTTTAATAGCTTAAGGCCAAACCGGTGACTTTTTTCAGGATGAAATTGCACTCCATAAATATTATTTTTATATATGGCTGATGAAAAAGGTAAAATGTATTCAGTAGAACTTGCTTCGTGCAAAATATTTTCAGGTTGTACGTAATAAGAATGTACAAAATAGAATCGGTTATCTGTTTCTAAGCCGTTGAATAAAATATTGTCGTTAGAGACCTTGATGTTATTCCAACCCATATGAGGAATGCGTATACCTTTTTCAGGAAAACGAATAGTGTGTGCTTTTATCCAGTTAAAGCCATTTACGTTCCCTTCCTCACTGTGGGTTGTTAATAATTGCATGCCAAGGCATATTCCCAACACAGGGGTCTTTTTTTCTAAAACCAATTCATTTAAAATATTTATTAAATTTAATTGAGCAAGATTTTGCATGCCTTTTGCAAAAGCTCCTACTCCCGGTAAAATAAGTTTATCTGCTGATTTTAGCAATTCGGGATCGCGTGTTATTACTGCTTCAACACCAATCTTTTGAAGCATTTTTTTTATAGAGCCAACATTCCCCATATCATAATCTATAATCCCTATCATACTTAATTATGCTTTCCCTTTATCATTACAATTCTTCTTTGGAATATAGAAATTTTTTTGAAAACATTTGCCGCCCTTTTATCATATCTACACTAATATCAACTAGCTCGGACATTTTTAAACGCATTGGTAAAACTCTTTTTTGAAAAATAGCTAATCTTGAGTCTTGTTCGCTCACTAAAAGATCCTCCAGGTAATTGCCCCATCGTTTCGCGGGCATAATACTTAAAGCCATACCAGCATGAGCAGATGGCAAGATCATGCTTGAGCCATGTATTCCAATAACTAACAAACTCTCAGCATATACCTGACAGGTACGCTTCTCATTTTCATCGTCAAATTTATTAACCCTTACATCTTCTATAAATGAAGAAAACCTTCCGTAAGTACCTAAGCCTGCTATGCTAAAGCGATAATGATTCCCTAACCGCTTTCTTAGTGAGAAGAAAAAATATTTCACCCTCAACATTTGAATACCCCTCAATATAGCGGAGGCACCAATTTTTTTAATTGCAAAATTAGTATACCTGTCTTTAATCCATAACCTTCCTGCATCTTCTCGCCAAATGAATGTTATTCGTGGAGTAAAATCCGTGATGCCAAATTCGAAAGGCTTTACTCTTGTAAATTTGGTTATGTCAACCTCATGAGGAAGAAGATGAGCAGTACTTAAATATGCCCTATAAAAGCGTTGGATTTCCTTATTTAATTTTTCACTTAAAACGGGATAAAAATTATACCCTTCCGACAAACTGAGATGTACTGTCCATACTTCAGTTATACGATCATCGGCAGGGATGAGCCAGCGAAACATTGGTTGTATAATTACAACCAACCCCAACCCGTTCAGTTGATCTAAAATATTATTGAGATTAAAGAGAAACAATAACGAATGGCCATAACAAAAATCAATAGTATTCAAAATCAGGACTTGTTTTTTATTTTTTCTCTTCTCAACATCTACCCTCACGTCTTTCAACACTGGATTATCAAAAGCTGTCATTAATTTAGCATACCAATGTGTTTGATTATCACCTAACACATTATGTAAGTATTTATTATAAACAAAAGGTGTAACTTTTCCCTGTCCAACCGGAAGATCAATATAAAATTCTGATCCACAGTTTACACATTTTACATCGATACAAATATGTGGTCCCTGCCATAAAAGATTGTTATTAATGAGTTGTAAAACTCCTCCGCAAGAGCATTTAAATTTAGTAGCCGGAGGAGAAGGAAAAACAGTAATCATTCTAACTTTTTTTCAGTGAAATTTCTACTGCATCAATTCCTTTTATATTGTTCGATTTGGCAACTATTAAACCATCATCAGAATAAGTTTGATTGAGATCTGCACTTGCAACAATATGGAAACCTTTCAATTTTAAAAACTCAAGACACTTATAATGTAAATCATTTGTATGGGTAGAAAGGAAAATATACCCTATCTTATTTGAATCAATTGTTTTTTTAGCCCCCTGCAGCATTTCATATTCATACCCTTGAATATCGCTATGAAGCAGATGAATAAATTCTATCTTCTTATCTACTACAAAGTCATCTACACAAATAACATCTATCCCTTGCAATTTACCACTTTTACTACTAATGAACGCCTGTACAAAATCACCCTTCAATCTATTTAAGTTAAAGTTTTTCTTCCCAGATGTGATGTTAAATGATTCAGGTTCTATCATAAAATTCTTAGCATTTGGAATTGCTTTTTGAAACCACATAGAATAAAAAGCCCAGAATGAACCCATTTCAATCATTGTTGCCCCTTGCGGCATATCTTTTAAAACAAGGCTAAATACATATTCTTCCTGAGGCTCATGAACGCCCTTATTATAAAATAATATTTGTGCTACTTCTGGTCCATAATAACTCCCAAGGTTAATATATAAACCATTATGCATGATCTGCTTACCTTTTATAACCTTCCCTGCATTTGATACCCTTTCAATTTTAGCATTATCAGGCGACGCACAAGTTTCTTTAAGCCTATATTGCATTACTTCGTTCAACTTGTACTTTAAAATTAACTTATCAAAAAATCCTGAGGGGGTTAAACTGAATGCAATAAATTTTCTTATTGGAAGAAAATTTCGAGCGTACCTACGTATCTTATCTAATACCATTTGGTGTAATTGGAGTAATAAAAATTATACAAATCATAAACTAATTTTCCATTTAATAATATGCTTAAATGCAAATACTCTAACAACAGTAACGCCTAAGTAAATAATGGAAGTGGCTAATATTCCATAAAGGGGAAGCAGCCAAAGATTTAAGAGTATGAGAAAAAACATTAAGAGCAGGTTAATAAAAAAAGTAATCTCCGTTTTGTTTATTACAACAACTATGTTATTATATAGCTGACTTAAACATTCCATAGCAAAAGCAAGAGCAACTACTGGAAAAACATACCTTAAAAAATCGTAATTAACGGTAATAAGATTTGTTTGCAAAGCTAATAGAATACCTATCCATATAAAAAAAATACAAGTTAAAAATATAAGGAGCAGCCGCTTAAAAATGCTTTGGGTACTACGAAGTTTACTAAATATGTCCTCCTGTTTAAAAAGCTTAGGAACCCAGAGACTATGAAATGAACTAAATATCAAACTAATTGGCATTGCAAGAAACAACGCAAGATTATATATGGCAAGATCATTAATTGATTTCTTATCCTGTATTAAATATTTATCAGCAAAGCCTGAAGTAATGGCTAAAACATTTGTCATTAAAATTGGAATGCCAATTCTAAGAGATTGACGGAAAATTGTTTTATCAAATCCAATTCTAAAATCTTTTATATAAAAATAAACTAAGGGTAATAAGATAATGACACCAACTACACCTTCCACAGTTAATCTGACTATAGCAGAAGAATTATTATAATACAAAAAAGTACAGGCCAAACCATTTGCAACAATCAATCGAAAAAGATTATATTTCTGATACAATAAAAAACGTTCTGCAATTACATAATATACGTTTAGGAATACAATTACAACTCCTAAAAAAAGGTTTACCCAATAAGCCAGTACCATTTCATTTGAAATAATTACATTAGTTATAACTAATCCAAGTAAACTTTTATTTAAGGAAAAAATTAAAGCCAAAAAAAAATATAATAAAAAAACCCCTATAACAAAGCTATTGATAGTAAAAAGCATCTTTCCTCTGCTTTCACCAAAATTCTCATAAAACAGTTTTGTCTCCGCTGTATCCATTCCTAATTTCAGGATAACTGAAGCGCTAAGAATAATATTTGTTAAATACGTATATAGACCAAACTCATCTTGCGACATTAGACTTAAATATACAGGCAATAATAAATAGGGTATACCTTTACCAGCGATATCCAGTATAATAGTCGATATAAATCTTTTGCCAATCTTAATATTGAAGAGCCTGGCTATTACTACATTAATTATTTTAGAAATTGCATTAATTATATCTACACTTTTATATATTCGTTTAATATGATAGCCGAAACCATTGAATAACTGCTGTACAAATCCCTTTATGTATAGCTTATTTTTTGCTTTCATTTTTACTTTTAAAAAATACAAATAGCCTATTAAGTGAAATCATTCTTGTTAAGCAGGTGGTGGCTGACAGAGTATATATTGTAAGCTCTCTGAGTTTAGTTTGTTACTACATGATCTAACCTTTTACTCTCACTTTTTTCTTCTTAATTAGCATCCAAACCAAAATTGGCAAAGTAATTATACCGCCCCCTATAAAAGCCGTTATTAATGAGTTTTCAAGTGGTATCGTAACGCTTATAAAAAGCGAAGCGATAAGGCTATATGCTAAGTAATCATCGTTATTTCTAGTATATCGATCTAACAATTCTAACATTAATCCAAATACAAAAGAATAAATTATCACTCCAAAAAAGGAAAAATCAACCCATGCATCTGCTATGAATAACGCAGGCCATGTACCCAACAAGGGTGATGCTGGATCAGTATATTGGTATATAACAGTTTTAAATGCAGGTTCAAATTCTTGTGAGCTAAACAAGCCATGAATAACTCTTATATTCATACCATATCTATGTGGTTGATATTCTGGCCAAAACTTTAGATATTCATTTAAACATCGATGTGGTTCATTAACAATTCTGGAGCTTATTTCCCCAACGATTGAAATTATACCGTCTGTTGAAGTTAAAAAGGCATAATACCCCATAAGAATAGTAAAAATAATAGCTATAACCGGAATCATAAACCTGGTGTTTAATTTCCATTTTTTCAACAAAGCATAAAATATTATGACTTGCAATAAATAATAAATGAACGTAGATTTATGTAGAGTAGAGATTTCAGCCAATGAGATCAAAATAATAATAAAATAACCAAACCATTTGTAATATTTATTATTATGCAGAGTTCCGTAACCAATTAGCAGAAAAGGAAAAAGTCGAGAAAGACTTGTATTTACATAACTAAACACAGGTTTAACCCACCCATGTACGCCTGAATCAAAACGAATTTCCTTCAATTCCAATGGATTCAATTGACCCCGAGAAGCCGTGATTATTTTGATTGCATCTAAACCACCATAAACAAACAAGGCTAAAACTAAAACTAAAGCAACAAAAATAGAGAGTGAAATAAGCAGCCATTTATTGATGATTCTTTGGGCATTGGCAATTATTTTAGCTGAAGTTTTGTTAGATGGAAAACTAATTTGAAATATTAACTTCCCAAGAAATATAAAAATTGAACACAATGAGATGTTTAGTGCAGCTAAATTTCTAACAGAAGTAAAGTTATCGTAGGGATATTCTTCAACATAAAAATAAAAGCCAATCCCAAATATTAAAAAGTATGGGATAACAAATATATTGAATAAAGTAAGTTTAAGCTTTTGATTTAATAGATAGATGAAGACTAAACTATGTGTGAGAATATGTAATAAATATTCATAAGACATCAGATCTTCAGTCAACTAGAGGATAAGTTACTTGGCCTAAACTCTTATCATTAGACATACAATATTTATATGTGGAAACCATTCTCTAAGTTATTAATTTGAATGAATGCGAGTGAACTCTGTTTTTTTTAATTTATCGCTCTAACTCTGTATATAAAAATCATAATAGTCTTTTTAGAAATTTTTACAATCTAGCTTAAGGTCACTGATATTTTCGGAAATTATAATTTTTGAGTTTATCTTGAATGTAACTGCTGGACACATAAGGCCGAGAAAGTTTAAAAAATAAAATTATTTACGCAAAAACCTCCGGATTAAAAGAAATATAATTGTTATAAAAAAAGATATCATTCCACCGATTAACCCATAAAATAATTTTGAAGCCCTTTTTTGCTTCAATGGCATTTCAGGGACATCCAGAATTTGATAAAGAGGGGTCTCTTTCTGCACAGTTATCTTCGCTATTTCTAGATTTTTAATTACTTCGCCATAAGCAGTTGCTAATATTGTTGCCCTTACCTGACTTTTCTGTGCTGGCGCCTTCTGGACCTGCAAAGCAGGGTTTAAGGCGAATGTTCGGTCAGCCTCTGCAGCTGTTGAGGAAATTGCCCCCCCCAATGCCCCTCTTAAACTATCTGCCTCTCTTTGTAACATTCTTAGATTACGCTTTGCTATACTCGTTTTTGTATCAATATAAAATTCTGCAGTTTCATCCATTAAGAAACGCGTTAAATAACATGCGAAAATTTCGCTGGTAGATGTGGTACTAACTTCAAATACACTTAACTTTTTATCGGGACGGGCAACAGTAAGATCTTTACTTATCAATTCAGCATGCACTTCCCTCAATAAACTATCCTGAACAGGGTTGAGGTTTACTACGTCTGAAGGAAAAGGAAATTGATCTTTGGTTCTTGCTTTTTTTTTCCATTTTTTTTCCCATTGCCAATCCTTTACAATAATATTTGCCAAGATGTCGTTTGAGCCAGGTGGTTTTTTAAAAAGAACAGCCTTAATCATTTTTTTAGATTTGAATAAGGTTAAAATGTTGTCACCTGCAAAAACGTCATTTCCGCTGGAACCACCCATATCTAGTCCAAATTGCGAAGCCAATCCAGATAAAGCCCCACCTTTCGTTTCTGTTGAAAGTACAAAAGTTAGTTTTCCTATATAGATTGGCTTTGTATTATAGGCAATGAAAAAACCAATGGCAGCACCAATAACACCAACCACTAAAAGAATTAACCATTTGGATAATATATATCTAAAAAATGAACCTAATTTTATAAGAAGGATTTTTAAAGATATTTCTTCGCTATTTTCCTGTATCATTATTTTACTAACTGAATTATTGTAACAACTAAGGCAGCTAATGAGGCCACTGCACTGGCTATACCCAACGTTTTAGGATTGTATCCTATATTTTTCTTGATGAATAAAATATCCAAATGTTAAAAACAGCCAAAAATTAAGGGTGGTATAAAACTTTTTATGTAAAATTAGTAGCCAATAAAATAATAACGAAACTGCAATACTAATAGCACGTGAAGCAATAGAAATAATATTAGATTGCACTCCGAGGAACTCACTTAAAAATGAGGATAGGATATGCAAAAATGGCTAAAACAATGTAAAGTAATGGAAGCGCATTTTTCATCATAAGTTCTAATAACTATTCTACCTATTGCTTATAAAAGTCAATAATACATTTTGCAATATATATTTGCTGCTCATAATTAAGTTCGGGAAATATTGGCAACGAAAGTATTTGTTGCTGATTTGATGTAGCATCAGGATAATCTTCTTTTTTAAAATTTAAATAATTATAGGCAGGCAAAAAAGGAAGCGGTGTTGGATAATGTATTGCGGTTTCTACACCCTTTTCTTTTAAATAATGCTGCAGTTTATTGCGCTGTTGGGCTTTTACAACGTACAGGGGATAACTATGTATAGTACCTTGGCGAACTTTAGGTAAAACTAATTGTGGTATATTTTTTAATAATGAATTATATATTCCGGCTTTTTCAATTCTTTGGTTCGTCCACTCTTTCAGATGTTTAAGTTTGGCGTTTAAAATAGCTGCCTGAAGTCCATCTAGTCTGCTATTAATGCCTTCCATTAAATGATGATGTTTGATAAGAGAGCTTTATTAGAATACATACGGCATTTTTCGGCAAGAGCGCTATTTTTGGTCACTATACAACCTGCATCCCCATAAGCACCTAAATTTTTACCAGGAAAAAAGCTGAAAGTAGCAACTTCTCCATGTGTACCCGCATATTGAGCATTATAAGACGACAGATGTGATTGAGCACAATCTTCAATTAAATAAATGTTGTGTTTATTACATATATTTTTACTGCAGTTATATCAGCCATTTGACCATACAAGTGAACAAGTATGATAGCCTTTGTTTTATAAGTAATATTATTTTCTAAACGTTCAGCATCAATAGTAAAATATTCATCCACATCTGCAAAAACAGGAGTTGCACCTGTTTGCGAAATAGTTTCTGAACTTGATATCCAGCTATTGGCTGCAGTTATCACTTCATCCCCTTCTCCTATCCCCAGCATTTTTAAAACGATGTAAATTGCATCAGTTCCAATAGCTACACCAATACAATGTTTAATACCAAGAAGGTTTGCAAATTCTTTTTCAAAAATATCAACGTGTTTACCTTATATGAATGCGGTGTGCTCAATAACATCCAGAATAGCTGAATCAATCTCAGTTTTAATACTGATATATTGCGCTTTTAGATCTAAGAAAGGGATAGTCATTATTGTTAAAAAATTAAATTTTTTGTTAACTGAGATATTTAAAAGATTGGTATATTTTATCGATTATTTCTACCGTTTTCAATCCTTCAAAAGAACTCGTAGATATAGAAGCATTATTTTGCAGAACAGCAATGAGGTTCTCATATACCAAACCGTGATTTGACATAGAACCTACATATGTACCATAGTTATTAGGAGCATTTCCTTTGGGAAGATCTTTGAATTCGAAATTATCAATAGATTGATATTCCAGTTCATTTAAGTATTGCCCACCAATCTTTACTGTTCCCTTTTCAGCAAAAATAGTTACGGACCCTTCCATGTTTTTTTTAAAACTATTCACTGTATAATTGAGACTGCCAATTACACCATTATAAAATTCGAGTGCGACTACTCCTGTATCTTCAAACTCAATGATATTTTGGTGAGCAAAATTTCCAGCTATCCCATAAGCTTTTTTAACATCCCCGATCATCCAATATAAAAGATCAATAAAATGGCTGAATTGCGTATATAAAGTGCCCCCATCATATTTGGTGGTTCCTTTCCATGAATTTTTATAATAATCTTCATTTCTATTCCAGAAACAGCTCAGTTGGATGCTGTATATCTTCCCGAATATTCCCCTATCTATAGCGTCTTTTACTGCTGCTACGGGAGGATTAAACCTGTTTTGTTTTATAGCAAATATTCTTTTATTATTCCTTTCTGCAGCTTTTAACATTTCGCCGCAGTCTGCTACATTTATTGCCATTGGCTTTTCACATAGCACATGAAAACCATTGTTTAACGCCTTTATTGAATGTTCTGCGTGTAACCCGTTTGGAGTACAAATTGCGATAACATCTACCTTACCCTGCAATTCTTTTAAAAAAGTATCAATTTTATTAAACTGTAAACATCTATACTGATTTGCTAAATGCTCAGCTTTCTCATTTACTATATCACAGACCCCTACTAGTTTTCCCAAATTGCTTATATGTTCAGCATGTCGTTCAGCAATTCTTCCGCAACCGATTATCGCAAACTTTATTTTTTCTTCGCTATTTATCATTTGGCTAAAAGAAGGATATACCATTTTGATAAAAGGTAATAAAACCATGATCTTATTTTTATAAAAAGATCCCTTAATGAAATTTCATCATCAGTTTCTGCTGCATTATCCATCATTTGGTCAATTGTATTATACCCAGAATTATTGCTGCTAAACCGGCAATGGCACTGGTGATACCTATTATTTCAGCTGTGTTTTTTTTCTGTTTTTCTCTTGCTATATATCTTGGCACCACTATTTGAGAGCCGGGCTTTATTTTGGGATATGATTTAAAAAACAGAAAGTGGCGTGTGGAAACAGCTTTTCCGTTTGGATATAGTACATATAATTTTTTCTTTATCGCATTTTGGGTAAAGCCTCCGGCATCGCTGATATACTCTTTTAAACTTTTACCATTATTGTAAGGTGCTTGTGTAGGGAACAATACCTCTCCGCTTATTTTAAC
This sequence comes from Chitinophagaceae bacterium, assembly GCA_037721545.1. Taxonomy (GTDB): domain Bacteria; phylum Bacteroidota; class Bacteroidia; order Chitinophagales; family Chitinophagaceae; genus Ginsengibacter. The sequence goes on along the minus strand of JBBJOK010000008.1, from coordinate 203 downwards.
TCCTTCGTCATTTCTGGGTACATATAATTCATCGCCGGCTTTTAGTATCAGATCCTCATCTCTTCCCGGGCTTCGCATAATTCTTCTCAGATCTAAAGGTATCTGATCAAATGGGCGGGCCACTGCTGCAGCTATCTGTCCTGTTGAATCTTTTAACTGTTGCTGAATTCTTTCAACTTTTGCACTTTCAATTTGAGTGGTTA
>JBBJOK010000133.1:6270-7958 GCA_037721545.1 Chitinophagaceae bacterium | reverse complement strand
ATCATTTATGTTCCCACGTTTTTTGCAAAAACAATAGTTGCTTACAAATTAAATTAGCGGTTGGCCCAACTTACAAAAGGGGGTTAAAGTGAAAATTTCTTATAAAAACCAGCGAATTTTCTTAAACGCCTACAGCACAAAATATTAACCAGCTCATACGAATAGTAATGAGTAATAAGGGAATAATAGGTGGTTTCGAGTGGTAAAATAATTTATACCACTGGTTTTTTAGGAGGCAGGGCAAACGCGACTGCTTCATGTTCAAAATGCCCATTATGAGAACCATCACAAAAGGGTTTGTTTTTAGAGAGCCCACATCGGCAAAAAGAAACTATTGTTCTTCCCCCGAGGTCATAATTATTTCCATTTTTATCAACAATTTCAAAATCCCCATCAACTTTTAAAGAGCCATTGTTAAGCACGGTAATTTTTGTAGAAGCCATAGATATTATTTACAAGAAAATAAAAGTTAAGTATATAAAAAAATGCTATAAAAATTACAATATAAGTTTTCTTCCTATATTAAAAATTTCAGTAGTAGTACCATTTTTAAAACTGTTATATATTAAACCAATACCTTTTGCAAACCATCTTTCTTCAGTAAAAATAACTACTGCTGGTAGTGGGCCTGTACTTGCAAAATATTCGTATTTAACCTTAATTACATCATTGGAGGTTACACTGCCGCTTGTAGCCGCAACAGATTTAGCAAGCAAAGTCATTTTAATATTAACAGTAATAGTGGTAGATACATTGTTTATGGGTGCTTTACCGGTAACACTTGGAGATTGCCAGATTGTGCCTTGTGGTACATTATCTTTAAGAAAGATAAAATCAATATTGGCAGGGCTATTCGTAGCTGAATCAAACCCAAAAAAATCTGTATTGAGATACTCATAATAATCACCGCCAGGTTTTCTAAAATATAATTCATCCGGAGTTCCGGAAGGCGGAATATCATCATAAGTAAAAACATTATAAACAAGAGTACCAATCGTTTTTGTTCTTGAGGTAGCACTTATTAAAAAAGAATCTGCAATATTTGTATTACCATATGCCCAGAAAGATCCGGCAGTAGTTGGAAAATAATCGCCAACACCAACAGGCGGTACCGTACCTGCAGCAAAAGTTATTGGGAAACTACAGGTGTTACCTCCAAAACTAACGGTAAAAGTTTGTGGGCCGGGCATAAGTGGGGTACCAGCGCCAACTAAAATTATACTGTTTACCCCTGTGGATGTAAAAGTACCTGACTTAGAAAAACTTACGCCATTAACGGTGTTGGTTGAAATGATATAGGTGCCTGGTGTTGTAACATTCACTTGTACAGTAACTGTATTGGTAGAATTTAATCCTAAACCCTGAGTGTAAGTACCATTGTTTGTAACCGGGGCACACGTACCAGCAGTAGCGCCTAAAGTACCTACGGATGTTCCTCCTCCCGTTCCCCCACCTGTTCCATTTCCACTTAAGTTTATTGTTGAAGTAAACTTACCAAGTGTAATCGGTATTAATGCACCTGTTGAATCTTCTGAAATACCGGAAAAAATACCTGTAATATTATTATTTCCAATAGCCGTAACAGTTACAATAAATTCTCCGATAAACTGATCAGCCTGGTAAATATTTTTTGCCTGCGAAAAATATTGAAAATCACTTTGAAAAAGAGAAGCTTTATAGGTACCAAC
>JBBJOK010000133.1:1601-6170 GCA_037721545.1 Chitinophagaceae bacterium | reverse complement strand
TTACCATGAAAGAAACCAGCATATCCTTTTTCAGGAAAAATTTTGGCAACATTTAATAAACTGGGGCTGCTCTCTTCAAAAATAATTCCGTAAAACATACTGTCAATCAAATTGCCTAAGGCGCCGGCAAAAATTAATGCAGCACAGATTATAAATCCGGGGTGATATTTTTTTTTAATTATGCTATTAAGATAAAATACTCCAAATATTACAGCCGCCAACCTAAACAATGAAAGGATCATTTTACCCCATTCGCCACCAAACTTCCACCCATATGCCATGCCTTCATTCTCAATAAAATATAACCGAAACCAATTACCTATTACCATGTGAGATTCTCCGGTATAGTAGTGCGTTTTTATAAAAATTTTAAATACCTGATCAGCCAGTACAATTAAAAAAATAATCAAAAAAACATTTCTTCCTTTCACAAAAATATATTGAGCGGTAAATATAAGAAAAGGTAAGTAGTGAGGGACGAAAAGTGAGTACTGATTTCAGGAATATGCGTTCAAAAGCTTCCTGACATTACCTTTAGCTTAATGAATTAATCTTCGTAATAAATTCTTTTAACTCTTTGCGAAACTCCGGTCATTATTTCATAAGGAATAGTATTGCCCCAATCGGCAACTTGCCGGATAGATAATTGCTCCCCAAATACTATTACTTTATCACCCTCTTTACAATTAATACCAGTAACATCAAGCATTGTCATATCCATACAAACATTTCCAACAACAGGGGCAAGTTTATTTTGAACAAACATTTTACCCTTTCCACTGCTAAATGCCCGCGAATATCCATCTGCATAACCAATACGAACCGTAGCAATATTGGTTTCTTTATCTAAAATGGTTTCACAACCATACCCCACGCTTTCTCCTGCCCTGATTTTTTTTACCTGGGCAATTGTTGTTGCAAGAGATGATACATTTTTTAATTGTTTTTGAATAGCCGGATCAGCATCAATTCCATACAATCCTATTCCTAAACGAACCATATCCAATTGCAGATGAGGATATAAGCTGATAGCGGATGTGTTGGCAATATGCCTGATAAAATCATAATGCAAAGCACTTCTAATTTCATCACAACACTTTAAAAAGATAGTTGCCTGCTTCTTGGTAAAATCTTCATGAATTTTACTTTCACTTGCTGCCAAATGCGAAAAAACTGATTGTATTTTTAATTTAGTATCTCCTTTAAAATATCTTACAAGTTTATTTACTTCACCAGGTTCAAATCCCAGCCGGTGCATTCCCGTATCGAGTTTTATATGTACAGGAAAATATTGTATGCCTGCAGTATGCAAATATTTTTCAAGAGATGATAATATAGCAAAAGAAAATATTTCGGGCTCCAGATTGTATTGCACCAGTGCATTAAAAGTATTCTCCTCAGGATTCATTACCATTATAGGAAGTGTGATACCTGCTTTTCTAAGCTCCACGCCTTCATCGGCATATGCCACCGCCAGGTAATCCACATTATTAAATTGTAAGAGGTTTGCTATCTGGTAGCTCCCGCTTCCATAACCAAAAGCCTTTACAACAGCCATTATTTTAACTTTTGGCTTTAATAAACGTTGGTATTGTTTAAGGTTATAAGCAATTGAAGTAAGATTAATAGATAAAATGGTTTGATGAACTTTTTGCTCAAGCAAATGATCAATCTGTTCGAACTCAAATACTCTTGCCCCTTTCAAAAGAATAGTCTCGTCTTTAAATTGCAGTGTATTGAAATGAATTTTAAATTCCTCTACTGAAGCAAAAAAATATTTTTCTTTAAGAAATGAAAATTGTTGTTGCTGCAAACTTATCTGCGGACCAATTGCGATTAGCTTTTCAATATTATTTTGTTTTAAAAAAGATGCGATTTCTCCATACAATTCATTCTCGGGTTTTCCACTTTGTAAAATATCAGAAAGAATAACGGTTTGTTTTGAATGTTGCTTTTGCTGATACAAAAATGCAAGAGCGATCTTTAATGAGTTAATATCTGAGCTATAACTATCATTTATGATGGCACAATTATTTATACCCTGTTTAAGCTCAAGACGCATTTCAACAGGATGTAGTTGTAACATTCGATCAGCAATAATTTTATCTGAAATTTTCATTTGTAACAAAACACACCAGCATGTAATCGCATTTTCAACAGAGGCATCATCTGTAAAAGGGACTTCAATACAAATTTCTTTACCGGAATATTTTCCTTTAATAATAGATAACTGATTTTCTTGTTTAACAGAATTGATTTGTAATGAAGCTGCATTATTTCTACTCCATGTAAATAATTGCAATAATTGGTTTTCAGTTTTTAATATCCCTGCTTCCTTATTCAATTCTTTGTCATCAGCACAAAGAATAAGAAAAGAAGCGTGCTTAAACAATCTAAGTTTTTCTTTAATTTTTTGTTTTTTATTGTTAAATCCCTCACTATGGGCTTCACCAATATTTGTGAAAATTCCAATTGTTGGCCGAATCATCTTTTCAAGATTACTCATTTCACCAGCCTGAGAAATGCCTGCCTCAAAAATTGCAATAGTGTGCTGTTTCTCTATCTGCAAAACACTTAGGGGAACACCAATTTGAGAGTTATAGCTCCTGGCGCTTCTTATGATATTAAAATCATTTTGTAATAATTGAAATAACCACTCTTTTACAATTGTTTTGCCATTGCTGCCAGTTATTCCAACTACAGGTATTATATAATTTCCACGATGATGGCTTGCTAATAAATGCAATGCCTTTACAGCATTTTCAACTAAAATAAAAGTGGCGTTGGGGAAATCAGCATAATCAAATGCTTCATCATCAATTAAAAAACTTTGAACCCCTTTTTGATACAAAGATTTAATAAATGCTGATCCTTTTTGATGATTGTTGTTTATTGCAAAGAAGATAGTGTGTTGCGGAAAAAGAAGTTTACGACTGTCTAATAAAAGATATGCAATTTTTGCATCAGGATTGGGCTGGATAATTTTCCCATTGGTTATTTCAGTAATTTCTTTAAGTGTATAGTTAACTGATACATCCAAATTGTAATGTTTTAAGTCTGCGTGTCATCCATTGCATCTTCAGGTATATCAATTTTTTTATTATAGATTGAAAAAACGATAGAGCCAACAAGACAAAAAACAATTACACTTAATGATATCCATATAGGTATATGAATGTCGAAATATTCAATTAACATTTTAACACCAATAAATACCAAAACAATAGCAATACCCTGTTGCAGGTAATCAAATTTGCTTACAGCGCCTCTCAATAAAAAGAATAATGACCGTAAGCCGAGTACGGCAAAAATATTTGAGGTATATATCACCATTTTATTTTGAGTTATGGCAAATACTGCGGGGATGGAATCTAATGCAAAAACAATATCCGTAGTGGCAAGCAAAATGATAACCACAAAAAGCATTGTAAAATATTTTTTGCCATTTATACGCTTGGTAAATTTTCCTTCTGCATCTTCATGAGTAATAGGTATAAGTTTTTGCAATAGCACATATATTTTGTTTTTACTGGGGTCATATTCATCATCCTGTTCAACAAAAAACATTTTTACCCCTGTAAAAACTAGAAAAGCACCGAAAACATAAAGCAGCCATCCAAATTTTGCTACTAACGCAATCCCGATTGTTATAAAAATAATTCTGAAAACTATAGCCATTAATATACCTAATAGTAATACCTGACCATAATATTCTTTTTTGATCCCGAAAAAACTAAATATGAGAATAAATACAAAAATGTTATCTATGCTCAAACTCCATTCCATCAGGTAAGCGCTTATGTATTCTACAGCAATCATTTGCCCTTCGGTGTACCACACAAAAATCCCGAAAGCAAAAGCCAGGCTTATCCAAAATAAAGTTTGATAGAATGCCTGTTTGATACTTAAAATTTTTGATCTTTTGCTAAGTAACCCCAAATCCAGAATTACTGCAATAACCAACACTGCTCCAAAAACCCAATATGATAACTCAGTTCTATCCATTATAAAAAAATATTGCGCAAAGATAAGATGTGTAAAGGCTAAACTGTTGCAGATGCGAAAATTAATTGGGATTTAAATACTGTATTTTCTTCTTCTCCAGTATTGATAAATAAAACCAAAAATAAAAACTACTACTATTGGCAATAGAATATTTATAATTTGCCACTTAACCCGTTCGTCTTCTACTTTTTTGGAGTTCAATAACCGCAGTGTATAATCTTTTGATTTTGCCTCAGTAAGTCCTGAATTATTAATTAAATAATCAAGAGAATTCTCCAAAAAATCCCTGTTAGCAAACGGATACTGGTATTGTGTTTCCATAGTATACGCATTAACTCCCATAGGCAAAGGCACTCCTTTAGATGTACCATTTAAAACAATATCCCCATCAGCAATCACGATCATTTTATTATCTGTAATGGAAGATGTTTGAAACGGTGTGCCATACCGCTCAAGGCTATCCATAATATTTAAGGGCAGCCGATTTGCATACAGGGATTTGAATTTGCCTTCAAGCAATACACCTGTTATAACATCTTTCTTTTTAAATCTTTCATTTTGAGG
>JBBJOK010000133.1:0-1501 GCA_037721545.1 Chitinophagaceae bacterium | reverse complement strand
TAAGCTGTTCAATAGCATTCGAAAACTTATACTCCATGAGCGCTTCGGCGCTGTTTAGTTCTTCCGGTGTGATCAACATTTTTGTACCGGGATATAAACTTACCGGCTGTACTTTTTGCTTATAATGCACTAATGCAGCGGGAAAAATAAATTGTGATTGCTCTCCTGCTTTTAATTGTACTTTTAAATTTATCGGTTGCACACCTAAAGCAATTAATGTATCAGCGTATGTTCTGCCGGATCCTTCAATTTGTTCATCAGGGGAAATAAACCTGTATTGAATATTATTACCACTGTATTCTTTAAACTCCTGCAATACATCAACTGTTGATGTAGCTAATCTTTTAAACCCTGCAGGAAACTCACCTTTTAAAAAAATATCTACCTGTACATCTTCATTAAGCTTGCTTAAAAGTTTTTTTACAGGAGATGAAATAGTAAATCTCTTTTCATTGGTAAGATCAATACGTTTATGGAACCGCGACGAAAGAAAATTTACCAGGAGTAAAATAATAATTACCGGTATCCACCACCACTTTCCTGTTCTTTCAAAAATCGATCTCATAGATATCACGGTTATTTTTTATGCAAATTTTTAACAGCCAGCAATAAGAAGAAAAATATAAGGCTAAGAAAATATATAATGTCTCTGGTATCTACAACGCCCCGGCTTATACTGCGATAATGAAAATCAATACCGAGCATTTCAACATAATAATCTGCCTTGCCCTGCAATATGGGCAATTGGCTGATTGCGCTAAAACCAAAATATAAAATGAGGCAGGCAAAAGCACTTATTAAAAATGCAATAACAGCATTATTAGTAAAGCCTGAGCAACATAATCCTATTGCAGAAAAAACAGCTGCTAAAAAAAAAAGTCCTATATACGAGCCCGTAATACCACCTGTATCTATACCACCACCTGCTGATAAAGATTGTATAGTGAACACATATATTAAAGTAGGTAATAGCGAGAAAAGAATTACAGTGAGTATGGCAAAATATTTCCCCAAAACTATTTGCCAGGTAGTTAACGGGCGGGTCTGCAAAATTTCAAAGGTTCCGGTTCTGAATTCATCAGAAAGCGTACGCATAGTTATAGCCGGAATTAAAAAAAGAAGGATCCATGGCGCCAGCTCAAAAAATTTATCAAGTGTGGCATACCCAAAATCAAAAATATTACTGTCTTTTAAAACAAATAGAAACAGGCCATTTACCAGTAAAAATAAAATAATAGTTATATAGCCTGTCAGGCTGCTGAAAAACTGGTGCAGCTCTTTTTTAGCAATAGAAAACATGTATGCAAATTAGCTCTTACCAAGAAATTAAAAAATGATTTATCATTTTACATGCAGCATTAATTTAAAAAAAAGTGTCAATAGGTGAGCATTCTTAATCAAGAATAGAAATCTGCGAATATCAATCTTACTATTTTATAATCATATTTTACCAATACCATCTGCTGAGTCCCCAATTTTGGGGACTTTTTTTTATGGAAAC
>JBBJOK010000132.1:6286-7995 GCA_037721545.1 Chitinophagaceae bacterium | reverse complement strand
CCTTTAATGCGTTATCGGTTATATCAATATGTTATTGCAGTCAATCATTTTAAAGATGAGTTATTTATTTGCGAGAATCATATAAATAACATTCCAAGCGAAAGTGACATTGTAGAAACCCTTATAAAAAGCAAAGATGTACCGGCATATCCTTTTAAAATAAAAGAAGGAGAGACTTCATCAATCACTGATGAAGAATATATGGGGATGGTAAAAAAAGGTATTGCCAGTTGCCATCGGGGGGATGTTTTTCAAATTGTTTTAAGCAGAAAATTTCAGCAATCTTTTAGCGGAGATGAGTTTAATGTGTATCGCTCATTGCGAAGTATTAACCCAAGCCCTTATCTTTTTTATTTTGATTATGGAGATTATAAATTAATTGGTAGCAGTCCTGAAAGTCAATTGATCATCGAAAACAATAAAGCCACGGTTCATCCTATTGCCGGAACTTTTAAAAGGACAGGAGATGATGAAATAGACCAGCAATTAGCTGCCAGTTTGTTAACAGACAAAAAAGAAAATGCTGAACATGTAATGCTGGTTGACCTTGCCCGAAATGATTTGAGCAGGATGTGTGATGATGTGAAAGTTACCGAGTTTTCACGCATCCAGTATTATTCTCATGTAATTCATTTGGTAAGTGAAGTAAAAGGTATTGTTAGATCGGATACAAATCCATTTGATCTGTTGGGTGTAACATTTCCTGCCGGTACTTTGAGTGGCGCACCAAAATATAAAGCGATGCAGCTTATTAATAAATATGAATGTGAGCCAAGAAGTTATTATGGTGGCTGTATAGGTTTTATGGGTTTTGATGGCAGTTGCAATCATGCAATAATGATAAGAACATTTTTAAGCAAAGATAATACGCTTACCTACCAGGCGGGGGCGGGTATAGTTGCTGTATCACAGCCGGAAAGTGAATTGCAGGAAGTGAATAATAAATTAAATGCATTAAAAAAAGCAATAGAAATGGCTGAAACATTAACCCTCTAAACCGATAGCTATCAGATCTCACTAAAGGGAGACTTTGAAGAGTTAAATAAATTGATGGGACTTTTTTGCAGAATGAAAAATTGAGTTTTTTATAGACTATAAATGATAAAAGAACATTAAAGCCTCCCTTTGGGGAGGTTTGGAGGGTATGATATGAAAATATTAATATTTGATAATTACGATTCTTTTACCTACAACCTTGTTCATTTGGTTGAGAAAATATTGCATCTGAAAGTGGAGGTATTTCGCAACGATCAAATTCCGCTTGAAGATGTAAATGACTATGATAAAATTATTTTATCTCCAGGGCCAGGCATTCCAAATGAAGCAGGATTATTATTGCCTTTAATAAAAGAATATGCTTCAACCAAGTCTATATTAGGTGTGTGTTTAGGGCACCAGGCAATTGCCGAAACCTTCGGAGGAACAATATTAAATTTAAGTACAGTATATCATGGGGTAGCAACAGACTGTGAACTTACTAACCGCGACAGTCAATTGTTTAAAGGATTACCGGGTAATATTACCATTGGTCGTTATCACTCCTGGATTGTTAGTGATACAAATTTTCCAAACGAATTGGAAGTAACTGCCCGTGACGAAAACAATTATATCATGGCATTGCAGCATAAAAGTTTTGATGTGCAGGGTGTCCAATTCCATCCTGAAAGTATTCTTACCCCTGATGGAGAAAAAATTATGAAGAATTGGTT
>JBBJOK010000132.1:4414-6186 GCA_037721545.1 Chitinophagaceae bacterium | reverse complement strand
AGAGCTTCTGCTAAAGAAGTATTAATAAATATTTCTAAAGGGATATATAATGACAGTGAGATTGCTTCTTTCACTACAGTTTATCTGATGAGGAGCATTACTATTGATGAGTTGCAGGGCTTTAGGGATGCACTAATGGAATTGTGTGTTCCAATAAATTTTAGCCAATATCAGGTATTAGATATTGTAGGTACCGGTGGAGATGAAAAAAATACTTTCAACATATCTACCCTTAGCTCTTTTATTGTTGCCGGTACAGGAAATAAAGTTGCCAAACATGGTAATTATGGCGCTTCTTCTATCAGTGGCTCCAGTAATGTTATGGAACAATTAGGGTATTCTTTTACCAATGACAATGGTATTTTAAAAAAACAACTTGATGAGGCAAACATTTGTTTTTTACATGCACCTCTTTTCCACCCTGCTCTAAAAATTGTGGGGCCTATTAGAAAAAACTTAGGTGTCCGTACTTTTTTTAATATGCTTGGTCCGTTGGTTAACCCTGCCATCCCGGATTATCAATTAGTTGGTGTTTTTAATTTAGAAATGGCTAGAATTTATAACTACCTCTTGCAACAAACGGGAAAATCTTTTACGATCATTCATAGTCTTGATGGGTATGATGAAATTTCTTTAACAAACGACACAAAAGTGATTACCAATAAGGGTGAAAAAATATTTACCCCTCAGCAACTTGGTAAAAGATCTGTAAGCCCCGCGGATATTCATGGAGGTAATTCTATTGAAGAGGCCGCCGCAATATTTCTAAAAATTTTGAAGGGTGAAGGAACGTGGTCACAAAATGCTGTTGTAATTGCGAATGCAGCTATGGCTTTACAATGCTTTGAAAAATATAAAAATTTCGATGAATGTTATTCCATTGCTGTAGAAAGTTTAGAAAGTGGAAGAGCATTGCAGAGTTTGAATAAATTAGTTAAGAAGTAAATTATAAATGAATATTCTTGATACCATAATTGCGAAGAAGCGGCTGGAGGTTGCAGAAAAAAAGCTCATAAAAAGTATTGCTGAATTAGAAAGTGGCAGTTATTTTAAAAAGCAGGCTCTTGATTTTAAACATTTTTTACTTAATGATGATAAAACGGGGATCATTGCAGAATTTAAAAGGAGATCACCTTCTAAAGGCATTATAAATAATTCGTCAACTGTTGCAGAAGTAACAACTGCGTATGCGGAATATGGTGCCAGTGCAATTTCTATTCTTACGGATGAAGAATTTTTTGGTGGCTCATTACATGATCTTACAATTGGTACAATTAATGAAATTCCATTATTAAGAAAAGATTTCATTATTGATGAATACCAACTCATAGAATCCAGGGCCTTTGGTGCAGACATCATATTATTGATAGCAGCTTGCTTGCATAAAACCGAAGTGAAAAAGCTGGCGTCTGTGGCAAAAAATATTGGCTTAAATGTTTTATTGGAAATACACAATGAACAGGAACTTGATCATATTTGTGATGAGGTTGATGTAGTTGGCGTAAACAATCGGGATCTTAAAACATTTTCAGTTGATATCAACCGATCAGTAGAATTAAGTAAAAATATTCCTACAGATAAAATAAAAATATCAGAAAGCGGGATTGATGAAGTAGCGACAATAAAACTTTTGCAACAATATGGTTTTAAAGGATTTTTAATGGGTGAGAAATTTATGAAAGAAAGCAAACCTGCAGAAGCCTTTAAGATTTTTGTTGAAGAATTAAAACAAGCAGAATGAAAATAAAAGTTTGCGGACTTACACAGTCAGA
>JBBJOK010000132.1:0-4314 GCA_037721545.1 Chitinophagaceae bacterium | reverse complement strand
GCATTCAGAATAACTAAAAATAATGAACAGAATATTGACTGGATGATAAAACCTTATGAAGAATGCTGCGATTATTACTTATTTGATACCAATCGAAATGGTGCTTATGGGGGAACAGGAGAAAAGTTTGACTGGCAAATCTTAAAAAACAATAAAATTAATAAACCCTTTTTTTTAAGTGGCGGTATTGGCTTTGATGATGTAGAGAAGGTAAAGGGATTACAGCATCCATTTTTATATGCCGTAGATGTAAACAGCAGGTTTGAAATTGAGCCTGGTGTTAAGAATATTGGGCAGGTTAAAATGTTTGTACAGCAGGTTAAAGAAATAATAAAATAGTAAAAATGAGCAGAGAGGAAACTAAAAATTCTATAAGTAACTGGGCTGTTGATGAACGTGGCTATTATGGTGAATTTGGAGGTGCCTTCATTCCTGAAATGTTGTACCCCAATGTAAAAGAATTGCAGGAAAAGTATTTAGCAATAATGGGTGATGCAGGATTTAAAAAAGAGTTTGATCTGTTATTGAAAGATTATGTTGGCAGGCCCACTCCGTTATTTTTAGCGCAAAGATTATCTGAAAAGTATGGAGCACAAGTTTATTTAAAACGCGAAGACCTTTGCCATACGGGCGCCCACAAAATAAATAATACCATTGGCCAGATTTTGTTGGCCGTTACATTAGGTAAAAAAAGAATTATTGCTGAAACCGGTGCAGGGCAACATGGTGTTGCAACAGCTACAGTTTGTGCCTTGAAGGGCATTGAGTGTATTGTTTATATGGGCGAAAAAGATATGGAACGGCAAGCGCCCAATGTGGCACGAATGAAAATGCTTGGTGCAACAGTTATACCTGTAACGAGTGGCAGTAAAACCTTAAAAGACGCTACCAATGAGGCTATCAGGGATTGGATTAATCATCCGGAAGATACGCACTATATTATTGGAAGTGTTGTTGGCCCCCATCCATATCCTGATATGGTAACGCGTTTTCAAAGTGTTGTTAGTGATGAAATCCGCAAGCAATTGAAAGAGAAAACGGGAAGTGAATTGCCGGATTATGTTTTTGCCTGTGTGGGTGGAGGTAGTAATGCTGCCGGTGCCTTTTATCATTTTTTAGATGAAACTTCAGTAAAATTAGTTGCCATTGAAGCAGCCGGGCAAGGTGTTACTTCTGGTTTTTCTGCAGCCACTACGCAGTTAGGTACAACAGGAATTTTACATGGTAGCCGAAGTCTGGTGATGCAAACTACTGACGGGCAGGTTGTAGAACCTCACAGTATTTCTGCCGGTTTAGATTACCCTGGCATCGGCCCTTTACATGCACATTTATATAAATCAGGAAGAGGTACTTTTTTAAGTGTTACAGATAATGAAGCAATTGAGGCTGCAATGGAACTGGCGAAATTAGAAGGCATCATTCCTGCATTAGAGCCAGCTCATGCTTTGTTTGCTTTAAGAAAATTAAAATTTAAAAAAAGTGAAATTGTAGTCGTGAATCTTAGCGGGAGGGGAGATAAAGATCTGGCCACTTATATGAAATATATCAAATAGCACGATGGAAAAGAATTCAATGAACCGAATTGAAAAATTATTTTCGGAGAAAAAGAAAGATATTCTTAATGTTTACTGTACTGCAGGTTTTCCGCATTTAGATGATACCACGAAAGTTCTTTCTGCTTTACAAAAGTATGGGGCCGATATGGTTGAGATCGGAATGCCTTATAGCGATCCACTGGCTGACGGACCTGTGATTCAGCAAAGCAGTATGATCGCTTTGCAAAACGGAATGACAATTCAAAAGCTTTTTGTACAATTAAAAGAATGCAGAAAAGATTTTTATCTTCCTTTAATATTAATGGGTTATTTAAATCCGGTTTTGCAATTTGGGATTGAAAAATTTTGTAAATCGGCAAAAGAAGCCGGTGTAGATGGAATTATTCTACCTGACCTTCCTATTTATGAATTTGAGAACGAATACCAAAAATATTTTATTCAAAATGACCTCCATTTTATTTTCCTTGTTACACCTGAAACGGCTGAGGAAAGAATTAGAAAAATTGATGCACTGAGTAAAGGATTTATTTATGCGGTGTCATCTTCCTCCACCACAGGAAATAATAAAGCTATTGCTGAGCAGGAACAATATTTTCAGAAACTTCAAAAAATGAATTTACAGAATCCTATCCTTGTAGGCTTCGGTATAAAAGATAATCATACTTTTAAGGCTGCCTGTAAATATAGCAGTGGTGCTATTATTGGTACTGCTTATATTAAGGCTTTGAAGAATGAAACCGATGTTGCAGCGGCTACAAAACAGTTTTTGAACATTATTTTACATTAATAATTTGCATTTCCTTAACCCTCTGGGGTACCCCGCAAGTTTGTATCTCCGTAATTCAAAGTAAATTGCAGCATAATAAATTTATTATGAAATTAATTTTCCTTTCTCTTTTTTTAATACCCCTTTTTGCATTTTCGCAGGTGAAAAAAACCAAGATTAAACCTGCAATACAGGGAAAATCATTTGATGGCTATATTATAACAGGCCTGGTTACGGGTTTTTCCGATGGCACACCAGTATCTTTTTTAAATGAACAAACAAATGTGCCTGAACAACAGGCAACAATCAGTAAAGGTAAGTTTATCATTAAAGGCAAAATGATCCAACCCGGCTTCAAGGGATTGATCTTTAATAATGCACAACCATTAGTACCCCTTTTTCTTGATAACAGTGCTATAAATATATCAGGAAATAAAAATGCCTTAGATAAACTTGTTATAACCGGTTCGCCATCTCATGCACAATTTAAAATTTATACAGATGCGATAAAACCTTATGAAAAATCTCTCTTGCCTGATGCTATGTATGATTCAGTTGCTTTAAATAAAATCGCAACAATAAGTGAAGCTTTCGTAAATAAATATCCTGCATCTTTTGTATCGCCTATAGCAATTATTCGGCTATACCAGGCAACTCAGAACGGTGTAAAGGCTCAGGAATTGTACAACTTTTTAGCTCCTCAAATTCAAACCAGTTCTTTAGGAAATTATGTAAATCAACTCATAGCTGAATCAAAAATAAATTCCATAGGCTCCCTTGTTGCAGATTTTTCACAGGCGGACACGGCAGGCATACCTATAAATCTTTCAGCCTTTAAGGGTAAATATGTTTTAATTGATTTTTGGGCTAGTTGGTGCCGGCCATGCAGGCAGGAGAACCCGAATGTGGTTGCAGCCTTTGATAAATTTAAAAATAAAAATTTTACTGTTTTAGGAGTATCCCTTGATCAAAACAAAAAAGCCTGGTTAGATGCAATTAAAATGGATGGCCTGGTATGGAGCCATGTAAGTGATTTAAAAGGGTGGGGCAATCAGGTGGCGGCACTCTTTAAAGTAAGCAGTATTCCTCAAAATTTATTATTGGACCCTGAAGGCCGGATCATTGCAAAAAATCTTAGAGGTGATGTATTGACCAGTCGGCTTAGTACACTAATAAAATAAGGTTCTATTCTTCCGATTATTATATTTTTATTAACTGCCTTTTATAGAGTTGAACAGCATTTTCCAATCCAAGGTAAATGGCATCACATATTAAAGCATGCCCAATTGAAACCTCAAGGAGGCCGGGGATATTTTGCGAAAAATATTTTAAGTTATTAAGATCCAGATCATGGCCGGCGTTAATGCCTATCCCTAGTTCATTTGCTCTTTTTGCAGCAGCAATGTAAGGCTCAATTGCCTTTTCGCCATTGACCATTGACCATTGACCATTGACCATTGACTCCCTTGCATACGATTCAGTATACAATTCAATCCTATCAGTACCGGTAACTTTTGCACCTTCTATCATTCTGATATCTGCATCAACAAAAATTGAAACCCTTATTCCTGCGTTTTTAAAAACTGAAATAATATCAATCAAGTAATTTTTATTCGCAATCGTATCCCATCCATGATCAGAAGTTAGTTGGCCATCTGAATCGGGTACCAACGTTACTTGTGTGGGTTTATTTGCCAAAACAAGGTCAACAAATTTTTGTTCTTTGGGATTTCCTTCAATATTAAATTCTGTTGTAATTATTTTCTTCAGTACATACACATCGGCATATCGAATATGTCTTTCATCCGGCCTGGGATGAACTGTAATTCCATCTGCACCAAAGCGTTCAATATCCTTTGCTGTTTTTATAAGATCAGGGTTATTGCCTCCCCGGGAATTTCTTAACGTGGCTATTTTATTAATATTTACGGAAAGTTTTGTTGGGTTCATGGTATAAAATTACCAGCAAAAATGTTGAATTTAATGTTTACG
>JBBJOK010000131.1:0-8012 GCA_037721545.1 Chitinophagaceae bacterium | reverse complement strand
TTCCCGATCTTTCCGGGTTTGAAATAGCCAGAACAAATAGCGGCTTAGCCCCATATGGTGGCGTGTTTGGTACAAATGAAATAATTCATCTTTTAAAAAGAACCATGTTTGGGGCTGTAAAAGCTGATGTTGATTATTTTAAAACAAAAACTTTATCGCAAGCCGTAAATGAATTATTGACAGTACCGGTAGTTCCTCCTTTACCACCCGTAAAAAATTACCCTAATTCTGTGACAGCAGGAGATCTTGATGCGGCTGTAACGGCGGGATCCACATGGGTTGATACAAACACTAACGACGGAGGAGTAGATGCACAAAGAAGAAGTTCTTTTAAAAGCTGGTGGCAGGGATTAATGATAAATCAAAACAAAAGCATCCTGGAAAAAATGGTTTTCTTCTGGCACAATCATTTTGCTACTGAAACAACGGATATAGGCAGGGCGATCTGGTGTTATCAAAATAATACGGTTCTCAGAAAAAATGCACTTGGAAATTTCAAACAATTTGTAAAGGATATAACAATAGATACAGGGATGCTTCGCTATCTTAATGGATACCTTAATACAAATACATCACCTGATGAAAATTTTGGCAGGGAGCTGCAGGAGTTATTTACTGTAGGAAAGGGAATTGATAATGGAACACCCCCTTATTCAGAAAATGATGTAAAAGCAGCAGCCAGAGTATTAACAGGCTGGACGGTAAATAACACTACTAATACATCTTATTTTAATTCTCCAAAACACGATATAACCAACAAACAATTTTCTTCTTTTTATAATAATACCATTATAACCGGTAGAAGCGGTGCAACGGGTGCAAATGAATTAGATGATATGCTGAATATGATATTCTCTACAAATGATGTAGCCCAGTACATTTGCCGAAGATTATATCGCTGGTTTGTTTATTATGATATTGACGCCGCAACTGAAGCAAATGTTATTACCCCACTGGCTCAAATTTTCCGCAATAATAATTATGAGATAAAACCTGTTTTGAATGCCCTTTTAAAAAGCGAGCATTTCTTTGATGTTCTTAATCAGGGATGTCAGATAAAAAGCCCTGTAGATCTAAATGTTGGCGTATGCCGTGAATTTGGTGTGGTTTTCCCTCCTGCCTCTGATTATTTAAATGCATATTACATGTGGGAATATATAAGAACCCAATCAAGTAATATGCAGCAAAATATTGGGGACCCTCCTGATGTTGCAGGTTGGAAATCATATTACCAGGCGCCACAATTTTATGAAATATGGATCAACTCAGATACCTTACCTAAGCGTAACCAGTTCACTGATGTTATGGCAAATACCGGCTATACACGAAATGGCAAAACTATAAAAATTGATTTTATTGCATTCGCTAAAACGCTCCCTAATCCCGGTGATCCAAATCAATTAATAAATGATTCACTTACATATCTGTATCGATTACCCTTAAGCCAGTCTTCAAAAAATCAATTAAAAACTGATCTTTTATTAAGCGGCCAAACCCAGGATTATTATTGGACGGATGCATGGAGTGCTTATAACGCAAATCCCAATGATATGACAAATGCTACGATTGTAAGAACAAGGTTGCGTGATCTATATCAATATTTAATGAGGCTGGCAGAATATCAATTAGCATAATCTCTTAAAAATAAAAAATGAAAAGAAGAGATTTTCTTAAAACAACGAGTACAGGTGCAGTAATACCTGCGGTTATTGGTGGCTTTTCATTAAAAGCTTTTGGTGAAGATTCGCCCCTGAATACTTTGCTGGCAAATTCTACAGAAACAGACCATGTATTAGTGGTTGTGCAGTTAAACGGTGGTAACGACGGATTGAATACTGTATTACCAAAAGATAATTACTCAGCGTACTTTAATGCACGAAATAATATTGCCATACCTGAAGCTAAAGTACTTTCCTTAAATAATTTTACTAAAACGGGGTTACATCCTTCAATGACAGGAGCCCAAACATTATTTAATGAAGGTAAACTTGGTATCGTTCAGGCAGTTGGGTATCCTCAACCTAATTTTTCTCACTTTCGTGCTACCGATATCTGGATGAGTGCAACAGAAAGCAACCAGGTTTTAACAAGTGGGTGGGGTGGCCGGTATTTAAATTATGAATATCCCAATTTCCCCGATGGTTATCCAAATTCTTCTGTGCCCGATCCCTTGGGTATTCAGATTGGTTCCGTTACGTCATTAACTTTTCAGGGCCCTGCAGTAAACATGGGTATGAGTATTAGTAACCCTACCAGTTTCTATAACTTAATAAATGGTGTTGAAGATCAAGCTCCAAATACTCCGGCAGGTAAAGAATTAAAATATGTAAGGCTGGTATCAAAACAAACGCAAAAATATGCAACGGTTATAAAAAGTGCTGCAGATAAAGTTCCGGTGCAGGGTACTTATCCGGGGAATAATTCACTGGCTGACCAATTAAAAATTGTTGCCCGTTTAGTTAAAGGTGGATTAAAAACAAGACTGTACATGGTAAGCTATGGAGGTTTTGACAATCACTCACTCCAGGTGAACCCTGCTGATACAACCATAGGTACACATGCAAACTTATTAAAGAATGTTTCAGATGCAATAAAGGCCTTTCAGGATGATTTGAAAAATTTGGGTGTTGACGACAGAGTTGTTGGTATGACATTTTCAGAATTTGGTAGAAGAATAAAAAGCAATTCCAGCGGCGGTACCGACCATGGTGCAGCTGCTCCAATGATATTGTTTGGAAAAAATGTTGTTCCGGCTGTATGGGGCAACAGTCCAGCATTACCTGCTAATGCATCAGTGAATGATAATATTCCTATGCAATATGATTTTAGAAGTGTATACGCTTCGTTGCTCGAAAACTGGCTTTGCGTAAAAAACAGTGATCTGCAAACTATCATGCTTAAAAACTTTCAAAATATTCCACTGGTTAACAGCGCATCTTGCAAAAATGTTGCCCCTAATACAAGCGGAACTAATCTTCTCACAAATTCTCCTAATCCATTTTCAACTTCAACAATCCTAACTTTTAAAACTGAAGGTGGGCACACTTTAATACAAATAATGGATACCCTGGGTAGGGTTATTTCAACGCCAATCGATCAAGTGTATCCTCAGGCTGGTACTTACACAATACCTTTTAACAGTGGGGCATTACCATCAGGAGTTTATTATGCCAGATTACAGAATGGTATTATTCAGCAGGTGAGAACAATGTTGAAGGTGAGATAAGAAGATAAAATTTTGGTCAATTATCCTACAATAAATTAATTTAAGTTTTCAAGATATTTATAACCGCTCCCGGTATTAAGCAATAATATTTTTTCGGTTAAGGCAATTTGTTTATTAGATTTTAAATTTAATAATGCTTTCCATGTTGCTGCCCCTTCAGGTGAAATTAATAATCCTTCTGTTCTGGCTATTTCTTTAACTCCTGATACAATTTCTTCTTCATCAACTGCTACAACAGTTCCTTCTGATTCATTTAAAACTTTTAACATCATATCCATTCCAAATGGGTAAGGCACTGCCAAACCATTTGCAATAGTTGCTTTGGGAATAAAATCTTTTTTCCAGTTTACAGGATCTTTAAAAGCATGTAACAGCGGGGCACAATTTTTAGATTGAACCGCAATCATTTTTGGCAAAGGACAGTTTATCCAACCCATAGCCTGCATTTCTTTAAATGCTTTCCAAATTCCTATTAATCCAGTACCCCCACCTGCAGGATAAATAATTACATCAGGCAAGTTCCAGTTATAAAACTCCGCTATTTCGTAGCCCATTGTTTTTTTCCCTTCTAACCTATATGGTTCTTTTAAAGTAGAAACATCAAAATAATTATTATCGTGATTTAGTTCCCCTATTTTTTTTGCGCAGTCATTAATTAGTCCATCCACTAATATTAATTTAGCGCCATACAATTCACATTCCTGTTTAAAAACAGTTGGTGTATGCCTGGGCATAACTACTGTACATGAAATGCCTGCTTTTGCGCAATAGGCTGCAAGTGCTCCGCCGGCATTGCCTGCTGTAGGAATTATACAGTTTTCAATTCTAAATTCCTTTGCTTTTGATACAGCTACACTAATCCCTCTGGCCTTAAAAGAACCGGTTGGGTTAAATGATTCATCTTTCATAAAAAGATCTGAAAAGCCAAACTTGTCAGCAAGTTTATTAAGAGAAAAAATCGGTGTCATCCCCTCGCCTAAAGAAACGATATTTTTTTCTTTTACAACAGGTAACATTTCCTGATAACGCCACATATTGTTTTGGCGATTTTCAAGATTTGTTTTGGATAATCCTATAGAGAGATCGTAGTTTACTACCAAAGGTTGATGGCAGCAGTCTGCAAATGTATTGGTCTTAGATAATGAAAATTCCTTTTCACAATTAGAACATTTAAGGGCAGTTGCATATGTGAACGGTTTAGATAGGGTAAGCATACCCAAATTTACAATCGTGTTATAATTTTATCTATACTAAAAGGTTATAACCCATAACTATAAGTTATAATTAATTTTTGAAAAGCGTATAAAAGCTTTGTTTAGTTCATTATTATCAGCTCCATGCCTTTGTATAAAGAAGAAGTCCCGAACAATTTGAAATTTTTCGATTTTAATTGAAACAAGATCACCATCCTGCAATTCTTTCAAGACAGAACCTTTGGGTAAAAAACCAAGACAATCATCCTCCCGTAGAAAATTTTTCAATGCCTCTGTGCCTGCAAGGCGAACACTTACATTTAGATCAGATAATTTTACCCCATTTTTTTCAAGATTATATTTTACTGCGGCTAAGGTTCCTGAGCCCTGCTCTCTTAAAACTACAGGAAGATTTTTTAGCTCCTGTACACTAATAGTTTTCTTTTTTACTATCGGACTTTTTGTACTGCAAACAGCAACTACTTCATCTTTTATAAAAGGCGCATATAATATAGTTGAGATCTTTTTTTTGCCTTCAACAATTCCAATATCGATATCCTCGTCATGCAATGCCTTTATGATGGTATCGGTATTTCTGTTAAGTAAACTAATTTTAATCTCAGGATATTTTTTGTGAAATGCAGATAAAATCTTTGGTATAATATATAGCGCCACTGTAGTGCTTGCTCCTAACTTTAATTGCCCTTTAGCTTTGAATTCACTTTTCAATGTGCTTAATTCAAACTCTAATTGATTCTGAATTTTCTTAGCTTCTTTTAACCTACTAAATAAAACTTTACCACCGCTGCTTAAATGAATCGAATTACCTTTTCTTTCAAATAAGGTAGTTTTATAAAAGGCTTCCAGAATTTTAATATGCTTACTTATGGCTGGCTGACTTATAAATAATATTTCGCTGGCTTTAGAAAAGCTAAGATTGGCAGCCACTTCGATAAATATTTCATGCCTTGTAGAAAGCATATTATTTTATAAATTTCTTTTGCAGTCACTTAAACAATCGTAACTTCTATTCCCATTCCCTTCAATGTTTTTGCCATATGATCTGATATACCCTTATCAGTAATAATTTGCTCAATATCTTCCAGTCCGCAAATCTTTCCAAAACCTCTTTTGCCAAATTTGCTTGAATCAGCGAGTACAATTGTTTTTTGAGCAGTTTCGATCATTTTACGATTTAACTGCGCTTCCATTATATTGGTTGTTGTTAATCCAAATTCCACATCAATGCCATCAACTCCTAAAAAAAGCTTACTGCAAGAAAAGTCTTCCAATATTTTTTCAGCATAATTACCAGTAACAGAAGAAGAACTTTTTCTAAGTATGCCGCCAAGTTGTATCAATTCTATTTGACTGTGATGAATTAGTTCTGTTGCAATATTTAAAGCCGCGGTAATAACGGTAATACTTTCCTGGGTCTGAATACTTTTTGCAAGTGATAAAACCGTAGTACCAGAGCCTATAATAATACAATCGTTGGGCCTGATTAATTTTGCGGCAGCTATCCCTATTCTTGACTTTTCTGCGGGATTTATTTTTTCTTTTTCATTAACAGTACGGTCAGAAGTATAAGGATTACTTAAAGTCCCTCCACCATGTGTACGAAAGAGTAAATTTTTATCTTCAAGTAGTTTCAAATCCTTCCTTATTGTTACGGACGAGACATTTAACTCTGAACACAATTCCACTACTTTCAGACTGCCTTCATTTTTAAGCTTATCAATAATATGTTGATGCCTTTGCGTTAAATTCTTCGTCATAAAAACAAAAATTACCTAAATGAAGATAGTATATCAATTCATTCGAGAGAATAAAAATTACTTTTTCTAGTAACTCCTACATCAGAATCATAAAATGGGGATAAAAATATCTTTCGATTTGTTTCATATTATTTATAAATGGGTTATAATTGCTTTTGTTTTGTTACAAAGAGCCAAATAAACTATTACCGATTGAAAAACTAATTTAATTTTTTTGCTGCAAGAGAATAATACAACAAGAGCTAGTTTGCTTAAGAGACTATCACATCAAGATTTGTGGGATGTTATGGTAATTGGAGGGGGTGCTACTGGTTTAGGGGTAGCATTAGATGCTGTTGCCCGGGGCTATAAAACATTGTTAGTTGAACAATCTGATTTTGCAAAAGGAACATCCAGCAGGAGCACAAAGTTAGTGCATGGCGGGGTACGCTACCTGGCTCAGGGAGATTTCAAGCTGGTTCGTGAAGCAAGTGTAGAAAGAGGATTATTGTATCGCAATGCACCCCACCTTGTAAAAAATCAAACCTTTATTATTCCCATTTATAATTATTGGGCTATGTTGAAATATACCATGGGGTTGAAAGTGTACGACTGGATCTCAGGAAACTTAACCCTTGGCGATTCTTTATTTATTTCGAGAAAAAAAACATTGGAAAGGATGCCTGGCATTAAAGCCGGAGGTTTATTAGGTGGTGTTCTATATCATGATGGCCAGTTCGATGATTCAAGGCTTGCAATCAACCTTGCTCAAAGTATACTTGAGAATGGAGGATGCCCTATCAATTATATAAAAGTTATTGGATTATTAAAAGATGATGATCAAAAAATAAATGGAGCGGTTATTCAAGATGAAGAAACCGGGATACGGTATAATATTAAATCGAAAGCTGTGGTAAATGCCACAGGTGTATTTGTTGATGATATTATGAAAATGGATGAGGTAACAAGTAAAAAAACCATTTGCGTAAGCCAGGGTGTTCATCTTGTTCTTGACAAAAAATTCTTTCCCTCCGATCATGCTTTAATGATTCCGGAAACAAGTGATGGCAGAGTTTTGTTTGCAGTACCCTGGCATAATAAAGTTGTGTTGGGTACAACAGATACTTTAATTGAAAAAGCTTCACTGGAACCGAAAGCATTGGAAAAAGAGATTTTATTTATTTTAGAAACTGCTTCACTCTATCTAACTCAAAAGCCTCAGCGGAGTGATGTTTTAAGTGTTTTCGCTGGCCTTAGACCCCTTGCCGTACCTAAAGAGGGAGACAAAAAAACTAAAGAAATTTCACGGAGTCATAAAATAATTATTTCTGCTTCCAATCTCTTTACAATATTAGGTGGAAAGTGGACCACTTACCGCAGAATGGGTGCTGATGTAATGAACAAAATAGAAAAAGAATTCAATTGGGATCATACCGAAACACCTACTGCGAGTATGCATATATATGGTTATGCAAATGGAGTTAACTGGAGCGATCCACTATATTTTTATGGCAGCGATACTGCCCGGATCAGGGAACGAATGAATGGTACTGCAAATGAATGGATAAGTGAAAGCCTTAAAATTCACAAGTTGCAGGTACAATGGGCAGTAGAACATGAAATGGCCCGTACTGTAGAAGATGTTCTTTCCAGAAGAACCCGTGCGCTTTTACTAAATGCCCGTGAAAGCATTCGCATTGCTCCGGAAGTGGCGAAGATAATGGGTAAGGAATTAAATAAAGATGAACAATGGGTAAAGCAACAGGTAGAAGAATATACCAGGCTTGCGAATAATTATATTTTAAATTAAACTGAAAGTAATTTCTTACATGGCAT
>JBBJOK010000130.1:0-8027 GCA_037721545.1 Chitinophagaceae bacterium | reverse complement strand
CATGATGAAGATTGTTTTTACCCAAACTCCACACTTTATATTCTTTTAGTTTTGGCTTAGTTTCCTCCAAAGGAGTCCTGAAGGACATTGCTGCTTCTACAATTGCATTGCAGGTAGCTGCTTCACTAAAGTCTTTACCTGTATCGGTTTGGTGTGAGGGCTGCCATACTATGATGTGTTTTTTTCTTTTTACAAAATCTTGTTTGAACGATTGGGTAGTAATGAAAGTTAGTGCAAGAATTAGGAGGAAAGATTTTTTCATGTTGTCAAATATGGCTTATTCAATTATCAAAGTTCTCACTTTTTTTAACATCCTACTGGAAGACTCCGAGGCGACAGAAGTTGGCTTCATTGTCCTTGTTATGTCGTTTCTTTGTTTTCAATTAGTCTGTATGAATTTATTTGCTCTGCATTTTTAAAATCAAAATATTTCTGTTTTAATAAGGCAATTTTAAATCTTGTCGGTAAATACAAACCCCATTTAGAAAAGTCCAAAAGTGCAGGGTTTGTTTCTAATAAGTTGTCTAGGTGAGTGTCTATTTGACTTAATGGTTGGCTTATAATGTTCCATTTGTCAATAAATTCTCTTTTGGTGATTTCTAATTCAAAAGAACTTGAACTGTCATCTAAATGATTTTTAATCCCGGAAAGATCTAATAAAAATTTGATGGTTCGATTTATTCTTGTCCCAGTGAAAGTGAATAGTGTCAAATGTTTTTCTTCTAATAAAAGTGGTCGGTCAAATTGCAGGTCTTGAATGTTAAAGATTGAAAAATCTTTTCTCATTTGGTTGATTTCATCCAAACTCGGTTGGTCTAATACTTCAAAATCATTTTTGCTAAAAAGTATTTCACACATTTTCTCTCTGATTCGTGGATGAATACTTCCGCCCCCTCCAAAAAACATTGGCTTTTTCCCATCCAAAGCTTTTGTAACCTCTATTTTTTTTGACTGAAAATCAATGAATTTTATTTTCCAAATTTTAGCTGCTAACAATAAATTTTCATCTTCTCTTACTTGTGGTGAAAATGGAATTTCTCCAATTTTATTTCCAGCATTTACAACTTTGAAATTTTCTTCTGTTTTAAAAACACTATAAAATTCACGGCTGTTTACAATTTTTTCGCCTTCAACTCCAATGATAACTTCATGTTGTAATTTCTCTAAAAAATCAATTTCAATAAGATGATTAATTATTTCTTCAATTTCCGAAATCCCAATTTGGTTGAAAGTGAAATTATCCTTCAATTGTCTAATTAACTCAGTTTGTTTAATTCCTGAATGTCCTTTTGTAATTGATAAAGCCTGGTGCAATAAAATGTCATAAGGCTTTTCATTTGTTGCAGGTGGATCTATAAAACCTTCCAAATACAATAACCAGCAAGCTAAGGATTGTAATAAGCTCCATTGGTTTGTTGCATATAAAAACAATTTGCTTTGTTCTTCTTTTCGTCCGCTTCTGCCTACTCTTTGAATTAATGAAGCAACACTATGTGTGGCATCAATTTGAATCACTTCATCAACGGTTCCAATGTCAATCCCAAGTTCTAAAGTTGATGTGCAAGAGATACAAAAATTTTGGCGGTTATTATTTTTTGCAAAATACTCTACATACTCTCTTACTTCCTTGTCAACTGATGAGTGATGAGAAAAGTAATTTGGATGTCCTTTAACCTTTTCTGAAATTTTTAAAAGTTTTACAGCTACCTCCTCTGCCCGTCCTCTGCTATTAGGAAAAATCAGAACTTTATTATCTTTTGTTTCGAGATATAAATCTTTCAATAGCTCTAATGGCAATTCTTCCTTTTCATTTTTGAAGTAGCGAAATTGAGCATCAATTTCTTTTGCTGTTCTGTCTAATAGAACCTTTGTATGTTCTTCATTTCCCGTAAATCTTTTTGCTTCGTTATAATCGCCAATAGTCGCTGACAAACCAACTATGCTAAAGGGTTTTGAATTTACATTTTGTAGCCTGTATAAAATTGACTTTAATTGAGTTCCTCTGTCAGTTCCTATAAACGAATGTATTTCATCTATTACAACATATTTCAAATTTGAAAACAGTTGCTTTACATTAAATGGCTTGTTTACAAACATTGCTTCTAATGATTCAGGAGTTATTAGAACAATTCCACTCGGTTGTTTTAATAGGTTGTCTTTTGCTGATTTTTTAGCTTCACCATGCCACTTGGTAACTGTTACATCAAGATATTTACAAAGTTCCTCAACTCTATAAAATTGGTCGTTAATTAATGCAATGAGCGGAGAAATATAAAGCACTTGAACGCCTGCATCATGAAAATTCACCTTTGAAAGAATTGGAAGAAATGCCGCTTCTGTTTTTCCTGATGCTGTTCTTGAAGCTAAAATATAATTGTCGTCTGATGTTAGAATTTTTGCAATAGCGGCATTTTGAATTGGTCGCAACTGTTCCCAACGCTTATCACGAATGTATTTTCGTATTGGTTCTGAAAGTAAATCAAATGACATTATAATTCCTCAATGCTGTCTAATGAAACTTCATTGGGTCTTTCATCTGAAATTTCAAGTTCTCCAAAAAGTTTCGTTTTATCTAAATCGGGATTTTGCCGAAGAATATTTAAAATGTTTAGAAAATCTCTGATGACTTCTCTTGGTGTCAAAAATTCAGATGCCCCAGGCTTATTAAATATTTCTTCCATAAACTGTTGAATATCGCTGTCACTGATACTAATTTCAATTTTATAATTATAGTCAAATATTGCTTTTAGTTTTTTTAGCAAAACAAATATTTCATTGTGGTCAAGTGGCATTAAACGAATTACTGGTTGAGCAAAATCTCTAATTTCTGCAGTTTCAAATTTATTTGTTTCTAATCTTGTCTTTAAAGCGTTGTAACTGAATAGTCCTCTGCGTTCGTTTTCTAAAAACTCTTTTGTTCCTGCAAAATTTATAAATAAGTTAGTTACTTTTCCTTGAAAGCAATCGTTGTAAATGGTTAGAATTTTTTCATAACTTTTTTCTCGCATTACAGAAGTAGAAATTTTGTAAAGATTTATCGCTTCATCTAAGTTTACCATAAAACCGCTGTAACCCATACTCACAAATAATTTACAGAAGTTCTTGAGCATATCATAGTAATTCAAATCATTGATAACTTCTCTAACTCCTAAATCTTGCTTTGCTTCTGTCTTTGTTCTGTATTCGCCTTTCAGCCACTTCAAGGCATTTCTTCTTAACTGTTCATCATCCTTTATATAACCCTCGTAATATTTCATTACAATCATTCCAAAATCAAAGCCGCCAACATCCGTTAGGTCATTGATGGTTTTCATAATATTAGTTTGAATGAGATTCAAGTATTGCTCGTTACGAATGTCTGTTAGTGAAATATTATTTTCCTGTGCTGTTTTTGTAACTATTTGTTCAATCCATTTTTCCATTAAGGTTGACAATGCACCACCTTCTGGTTTTGTTTGAATTGCAATATTATCCATTAGTGCAGTATAAAGCGCTACACCTTTACCATCATTTGAGTACAATCGATTGTCAGGAGTAAAATCGGCATTGGCAACAACGAATTTTTGTTTTAATGCAATTGTGTTGAGCAAATGCAGCATAAAAGATTTACCGGAACCAAAATCACCAATCCAAAACTTAGCCATACTGTGTCCTTTTTTTACATCTTCCAATGCTGATACAAAGGCATCAATTTCCTCTGAACGCCCAACTGTAATATGCTGTACGCCAATTTTGGGAACAACACCTCCAATCAGAGAATTGATAATGGCTGTTGCTTCTTTTGGTTTTATATTGTCTATCATTTTGCTAAAATTCTTTGGTAATAGTTTTCATTAATAATGTAATTATCTTCTTCCTCTTCAATTAAAACGTCGTCTAAAATGCTGAAACAAATTTCATTGATGCTTTCAATTAATTGGTTTTTAAATACACCTTTTGATTTTGCAAAGGTTTCAAAGTCACTTTGTGAAATCGAAAAACTGTTTTTTGAAAATATTTCCAATGCATCTAGTTGTATTGATGTCAATTCAATCTCACTTGAATAAATTGAATCTTTGGTTGTTTCAACTTTGTGAATTATTTCAATTTTAACTTCCTCGCTGTTTATTTCTTGGGCTTTAATTGTTGTGTTTTCGTCCTCATACTCATCTTTTAAATACTCATTTAATAATTCAACAGTTCCGGAGTGTTGTTGTTGTACTTCCTTTATGGAGACTTTATCTAATTGTATCTTTTTGCGCTTGACAGTATAAAATTGTGGAACAGCTTTAAGTGCCTTCTCTAAGTCATTATCTTTAATTAATTCACTAACTATAACCTCAAAGTCACGCAGTTGCTCATTTGTTTTAAATAAACTTTTTTGAATTGTTTTTGTTAGTTGTTTATTATCAAACTTAGAGGACTTCAGATCGTAAAATAAATAATATAAGTAAAACTTTAGGGATTCAATTTGATTGTATTTAGAAATAAATTTTGAGGCTTGAAAAAAAATATTTTCAACCGATGAGTTTGTTTGATTAGCCCTTTCTAATTCATGAATCGCTTGAATATATTGTTCGATATTAGTTTCCTTAAATTTTAACTCAAGTTCTTCAATTTTATACTTCCACCTGGCTTTGTTATATTCATTAACTAAAATCTCAGACTCTAAATTTACTGGTTTAAGATTTCTTATTTGGCTATCCAGTATATTATCTACATGAACTAAAAACTTATTATTAAACTCAGAAAAAGCTTCTTCTGACCGTATGTACCAGTTTAATTCTGTTTTTCTTCCAACATTAAAATGATCCCGTAATTTATTTTCACTTATTTTATAAATGGCTTGATAAATATTATTAATAAATATGTCATAAACTGATTTATAATTATAACTGCCTATTGTGTATCTATAATGATTAGCAATCTCAATTTTTGCAATAGCATTAGCCTGTTCTTGAATGTTTGTATTTTCTTTTTTTAAGATTTCTTCAATCTCATTAACAGCGCTTAGAAACATATGTATAAGACCAGTAGCACAATACTCAATTGAGTTAAATTTGTTGTCAGTATCAATTAAGATGTTTAAAAGTTTTACTTCCTCATCCTGAAGATTAAGTTTTACTTTATACTTTGTTCCTAATCCCCAATAGGTGCTATCAAATGAATATCCGGAGTTTGAGCTTATTTGCTGATAATTAAATGAACCACTTTGTCTATTTCTTAATTGTGCTATTGCTTCTGAGTCTCCTATTTGTTCCAGCTTTTTAATTAAAGAAGGTAAGGCATACGATTTAGTTTTAGGGTAATATAGTCCCAGTTCCTCTAATTGTCTTTCTACCTGCTTTAGATTTTTGTGATTTTCATAGCCATTTATTAAATCAAATAATAAAATAAAGGCATAATTAGTATTTCCTTCCAAGTCAAAATATTCCCCTCTTAGAAAATGGTATTTGAATAAATTATAAAAGTTGATTTGCTCATTTGTTGCACTATTGATTTCTGAATATGAATAAACATATTGATGTGCCCAATGTGGAACCCCGGGTTCGTATTTTTTTAAATTGATTGGATTAAGCCTATATGATTTCCCTGTTACATCAATGATTGAATTGTCTTTGTAAGGGTTATTTGAACTTGATGTACTCACTTCAATTTTAATTTTGTTTAGGATGTTCCCAATTAGTTTTTCTTTCTGTTCTTTCTCAATCTTTATTTTACTATTTGTTTGTTTCTTTTTGTTGTTCGATGAAACAATAAATATTAATGCTACAACGATTATTGCACCAATAATATATAACAAAGAAGAACTTGATTTTTCTTTTTCGCTTTCAATTTTTGGTATTTCTTCAACCTTTGGAACCTCTACAATAGGAATAAGAAATTTACTAAACAAATACCCTGTTTTCCCGTTATACTCAATTTTGAACCAAGATGAATTAAGTTTTTTGATGACAATTACTTTTCCCCCATTTTTAATTATCCCAAGTGATTTGTATTTAACACTTGGTCCACTTCTCAATTTAGAATCAGAAGTTGTTTGATACAAATTCTGAGCATTCAAATTAATGGTAACGGCAAGTAACAATAATGTAAAGAATGTCTTGATTGTTTTTATGCTGTACATTTCTTTTTGTGAAGCGTGGGTTTGTCTTCTTCCTCTAAAATACTTTATTTTTAAATCCTTAGGAGTAAAATAAATCTGGGTCTTATCGGCGGTACTACAGCTGGGTTTTTTCTGCAAATAGATTAACTTTAAATATATAAATAAATTTTTATGACAGCAACAGCAATCAGACAAAAACTTAGAGAGTATATCAAGGTAGCTGATGAAGAAAAGATTAAAGCCATTTATACAATGGTATCTGATGAAATCAATACCCAAGAAAACGAATTGGACGATTCTTTTATAATAGAGTTAAACAGGAGAAGTAAAAGCTTTACGAATAATACCGCCAAAACCTATACATGGGAAGAGACAAAGCAGACTGCCGTTAAAAGAACTCAATTAAAAAAGAGATAATGGTTTATGCATACCGCTTGCATGAGCAGGCCCATGAAGAATATATCAATGCCTATTGCTGGTATGAGATAAAACAAAAAGGTTTAGGCGAAAGATTTATGAAGTGTGTTGAGAAACGCCTAAACCAGATAAGTGAACATCCTGAATACTACAGCAAAATTCAGGGCAAATACAGAGCAGTTAAAGTTGAAAATTTTCCCTATACTATTATTTATGAATTTTTTAGACAAAAGCAATTCATCCACATAGCTGCAATTTATCATACCAAAAGAAATCCAAAAAGCAAATTCAGAAGAAAATAAGCCACCTTCAATGAATAAAAAACTTGTTGTTATTGGAGGCGGTGCAGCTGGTTTTTTTTGTGCAATAAATGCGGCTGCATTTAATCCTAATCTGGAAATAATTATTATTGAAAAAACAACCAAACTGTTAACTAAAGTTAAAGTTAGCGGAGGCGGCAGATGCAATGTAACACACTCGTGTTTTAGCATTTCAGAGATGGTAAAGAACTATCCTCGTGGTGAACATTTTTTAAAGAAAGCTTTTCATCAATTTTTTACAACTGATACTATCAATTGGTTCGGGAAAAGAGGTGTGCAATTAAAAACAGAAGCTGATGGACGAATGTTTCCTGTAACCAACTCTTCGCAAACTATTATTGATTGTTTGATGAAAGAAGTGAATAAGAAGGGCATTAAGATTTTGTTGAACAGAGAAGTAAAGAAATTGAAAATTGATAATGGAAAATGGAGAATTGATTTTGCAAATGATGAAACCATTGATGTTGATTTTGTGTGTGTGGCAAGTGGCGGTAATGCCAAGTCTGCTCAGTTTTCCTGGCTAAAAGAATTAGGTCATACCATAGAAGAACCTGTGCCTTCTTTATTCACGTTTAATATTCCGGATGATCCTATAAAAGCTTTGATGGGTATCTCAGCTGAAAGGACATTCGTAAAAATTATGGGAACTAAATTTTCTCAACAGGGGCCATTGCTTATTACACATTGGGGCTTGAGCGGCCCGGCTGTTTTAAAATTATCTTCATTTGCTGCAAGAGAATTACATAAAGCAAATTATGAATTTACAATATCTGTAAACTGGTTGCCTGAATACAATGAGCAAACATTAAGAGAAAAATTTATCTTATTAAGAAACGAATTGGCTTCTCAAAAAATAGTTAACCGTAATCCATTTTTCCTTCCGCAGCGCTTGTGGGAATATTTTTTACAACAATCAAATATAAATGAAAATATACGCTGGGCAGATCTTCCTGCGAAGCAGCAAAATATTTTAATTAAAATTTTATGTGCACAGGAATTTAATGTAAAAGGCAAAACTACTTTTAAAGAAGAATTTGTAACTGCCGGCGGAATTAAATTAAATGAGATTGATGTAAACACCATGCAGAGTAAAATTGTTCCTAACTTATTTTTTGCAGGCGAAATAATGGATGTAGACGGAATAACGGGAGGCTTTAATTTTCAGCATGCATGGACCAGCGGATGGATTGCGGGGAAAGCAATTG
>JBBJOK010000129.1:0-8044 GCA_037721545.1 Chitinophagaceae bacterium | reverse complement strand
TGAAAAGTGTAGTTCAGTAATATATATTATTACGCATTAACATACCTCAGTTATGTGCCTATTGTATCTGCAGGTTCTAATTTTATTGTTTCTTTACGGGTAGCAAAATGTAAAATGACAATTCAAAACAAACAACAGCAGGCAAAAATCCTCCGGCTATTTAGAAAAATACATAGAACTACAGGTGCTCTTTTGTTTGTATTCTTTTTTATTGTTTCAATAACAGGATTTTTACTTGGATGGAAAAAAAATACCGGGGGGCTTATTTTGGCAAAAACTCACGTTGGGTCTTCAACCGAGCTAAAAAACTGGCTTCCCATGGATAGTTTGAATAAAATTGCATCACGGATCTTACATGATTCAGTGTCTCCTGAATTATCTCAGGAGCTTGATCGTATCGATATCAGAAAAGACAAAGGGATGGTTAAGTTTATTTTTAAAGAGAAATATTGGGGTATTCAGTTAGATGGAGCCACAGGAAAATTGTTGCATATTGAAAGAAGACGGGCTGACTTTGTAGAAAATATACATGACGGTTCTATTCTTGACTATTACTTTAAAACTGATGGACAGTTCAAATTAATTTATACAACGATTATGTCATTAGCCTTACTCATATTTACGGTGACAGGTTTTTGGTTATGGTATGGGCCCAAAAGAATGAGAAGACAAACCAGATCACAAAGACAGCTTTAAATTATAATCAGACTAATTAAACATTGGATTAAATTGCCAGTTTTTTGTTATTTGTTGTTCATTTTAATGCGGAAATGTAATTTTTTTGGTAACCGGCATTAGGAATCTATTCAGCTTCATTGGCGTCGCACTCTTGTACAGAATAACTTTAATGAGCTTTTAAAGTGGTTATTTGGCTTCTTTATTTATAGGTGTGCAAACGTCTATGCTTTTGGGTGTTGATATGTTAGAAACTATTTTACACTTAGTCAAGCTAATTATTAAATTTGTAAGCAAAGAATAAGTCTCAAATGAGGTATACAATACAAGATGTCCAAAATAAGCTCTCTTTAGTGTCCGAAGACATTGAAAAATTTGTAAAAGCAAATGACATCCAAGTCGGCAAGGATGGTGTCCTTTCAAATAAGTCTTATCAAGCTCTACTTAATTTTTATTCGGAAGAACAGAGTCAGGCGAAAGGTGAAAAAGCAGTTTATGTTTTAAATGGTCATAAAATTCAGGTAAATCAAAAGCCTTTTTTTGAAAGTACAGATAAAAGAGTTTCCATTTTCCAAGATGATGCCATTAATTTTCTAAAAGGTCTTCCAGCCAGTAGTGTTGATATTATAATTACTGACCCTGCTTATTCAGGAATGAATCAGCGGTTGAAACTTGGTAGCGGAAAAATTATTGGAAAATATTCTGATGCAGGGAAGAACGGTGCAAAATGGTTTGAAGAGTTTCATGATACAGAAGAAAACTACAAAGCATTTTTGAAAGAATGTTTTCGTGTCTTGAAAAACAACCGTCACATTTATATAATGTTTGATTCTTTTTCATTGCTTTCGCTTGCTCCAATCGCTCGTGAGGTTTTTGAAGTGAAAAATGTTTTGTGTTGGGATAAAGCAAACATTGGTCTTGGTCATTACTTTAGGCGTAGGCACGAATTTATTTTGTTTGCAAGCAAAGGAAAAAGACGGTTGAACTCTAGGAGCATTCCTGATGTCTGGAAAATAAAAAGGATTACTTCTTCTCAATATCCAACACAAAAGCCAACAGAAGTTTTTGAATTGATGCTTAAAGGAAGTGCCGAAAAAGATTTTGTGGTTTGCGACCCGTTTCTTGGAAGTGGTTCATCAGCTATTGCAGCAATAAAATTGGACTGCAAGTTTTTAGGTTGTGATATTTCTGATAAATCAATTTCTGTTTCTAAGGAAAGGGTAAGTCAGTTTTTAAAAACCAAAACTGACATGTATCAAAAGTCATCTCATTTGGGCGATGATGAAGCAATGACAAAATTATTTTTAGATGGCAAATCTAAGTAAGACAAGAACCGTATTCGCTTTTACCTCTCCACGAACCCTTGAAAAAATCATTCCTGAAATTCAGGTTTTGGTTGATTCGTTTTCAGGTAAAGAATGGAACACCGATTCTCAAATCGCTTTCTTTCACGAGTTGTTCAAATCTGAATTTTATGAAGGCAGTAAGATGCCCGATAATATTTCCCTTGCTGCAAGAGATAGAATTACAAGAGCACCAAAAGCACTTGGCTTTGTTGATTTAAAACCAAAGATTGCGTTAACCGAAGTTGGCAAAAAATTACTTAGCGGTAAAAGGACAAATGAAGTAATTGCGAAGCAATTACTAAAATTTCAGTTGCCTTCTCCGTATCACAAAATCCCTCAGGATAGAGGTTTCAATGTCAAACCGTATTTGGAGTTGTTGCGGATTGTAAATGAGCTTGGCAATATTTCAAAAACTGAAATTGCAATCTTCTTTGTGCAAATGATCCACTATAATAAATTTAATTCTGTTGTTACTGCAATAAAGAAATTTAGAAATGACAAGACAAAATTTAAAGGAAATCGCAAAGCATTTACAGAAGATGTTTTTACAAAAGTGATTCTAAAAGTTTATGCAGAAGAAATAAAAGCCAATGACTTGAAAACTCGTGAGAGTGGTGAAGCCACTCTTTCAAAATTTGTCAAGACAAAGAAAAGTAATCATAATGATTATGCAGATGCGTTTGTTCGCTATTTGAGGGCAACACAATTTGTTTCATTTGATAAGAAAACTTTCAGAATGATTACTGCTCCGTCTCGGATTGCTGAAGTTAATTATGTTTTGAAAAACATTGAACGAAATGCAAGGGCATACAAGACCGAAGCTGATTACAAAAAATATCTTTTCAATCCTGACTCCTTGTTGCTATTAACCGATGATAGAAAATATCTTGAAAAGCAACTCGCAAATCTATCTGTAAAGTTTAAGGTAACTGCAAGTGTTGAGTCGCTCAAAGATTTGTTAGAAACAACTGAAATTAAAAAGATTTCTGCTGTGATTGAAGAAACAGAAGTTGCTTTAAAAAATTATAAAGAGTTTGATGATATAATTGATGTGTTCGGGAAAATTCAGAAGAAAGAAGTTCCTGACCCGCCGCTTTATTTGGAATGGAATATTTGGCGTGCTATGGTTATGATTAATTATGCTAGGCAAATAATTGGAAATTTTAGATTGGATTTAGACGGAATGCCTTTGAACACTGCCTTAGGTAATTTACCTGATATTGAAGCGCAATACAAAGGATTCAAATTAATCGTTGAGGTGACTATGTCAAGTGGAAACAAGCAGTACGAAATGGAAGGTGAACCTGTTGCACGTCACTTCGGAAATGTTCAAAGGAATTCTGATGAACCTGTTTATTGTTTATTCATTGCTCCTAAAATTTCAGAAGGTGCTTTGGCGCATTTCTTCAATTTGAATAGGATGAACACTAAAGCGTATGGTGGTAAAACAAGAATTGTCCCGATGAGTTTAACCCAATTTGTTTTGTTTATTACAATTGCAAAGAATAAAGGTTTTAATAATGAAAAGGTTTTAAAATCTTACTTAGATACTGTGATTCAAAATAATTTCTCTCTAGATGATGAAGTTATCTGGTATCAACAAATCAATGATTCAATTTCTGTTTGGGTAAGTTAGCGCTAGCGAACATTTCATTTTACATAATATAGAATACTTTTCCCCTTGTTATGTGCCCACTGTATTTACTTAGAGCAACCAATAAAGGATCTATTCTATCAATCCAAATTGTTTAAAATGATGTGTAAGGTGTTTGTTATGCAATCTGATCCACTCATTATGGTTTAAGGGTCCCATTCTCGGTTGAATAGGTTTGGCATCCGGATTATTTTTAAAATACATTTCAAAATCATCCAGTTGTTTAATCAGATCCTTCTTTGCTTCATCCAGATTAGAAAATCTGAAAGGCGCTGCTTCATCAGGAAGCAAAGGACTCTTTAAACCTTGTGGTATTTCCATATCTGAATAGATCATTTTTTGTTTTATCGCATTTGCTTCTTCATCAGTAGTTCTTTGTTCAATTGTCCTTTTCCCGTTTGAATGTTCTATTATCATGGCAAAATGTTCTATCATGTTCTGTGCTTTCATAACTCCCCATGCGCCTGTTGCATTTTCTGTAAGTGCATCAAATAATTTATTTAATTCTTCTCTTTTATTAATGTCAGCTTTCATGATAATATGTTTACATAAAAATAATACTTAAAAATTCTTTTATTATGAAATTGTAAATTGCACAAAAAAAAATGAAAACGAATCACGAAATTGACTACAAAATAATCGGTGAAGAAATGCAATGTGTAGAAATTGAACTGGATTCAGAAGAGTCAGTTATTGCTGAGTCAGGGAGTTTTATGATGATGGAACAGGATATAAAGATGGAAACAATTTTTGGCGATGGTTCCAAACAAACCGGGGGTTTTATGAATAAACTTTTTTCTGCCGGCAAACGTTTGCTTACAGGTGAAAGCCTTTTTATGACTGCCTATACCCATCTGGGCCACGGAAAAAAGCGGGTAACTTTTGCTTCTCCATATCCGGGTAAAATTATTCCTGTTGACCTTAGCAAGATCGGCGGCAAATTAATTTGCCAGAAAGATGCTTTTTTGTGTGCAGCCAAAGGGGTTAGCGTGGGCATAGAATTTCAGAGAAAATTGGGAACCGGTTTATTTGGCGGCGAAGGTTTTATAATGCAAAAACTGGAAGGTGATGGGATGGCTTTCGTGCATGCAGGAGGAACTATTATTGAAAGAAATATTAATCATGGTGATAAATTAAGAGTTGATACCGGATGCCTTGTTGCTTTCACCAGTTCCGTTAATTATGATATTGAATTTGTAGGTGGGATAAAAAATACAATCTTTGGAGGCGAGGGTGTTTTCTTTGCAACTTTATCAGGACAAGGGCAAGTATGGATACAGTCTTTACCCATAAGCCGGCTTGCTTCCAGAATATTGGCTTATGGTACTTATCAAAGAAAAGAAGAGGGTAGTTTGTTGGGGGGAATTGGAAATATGCTTGATGGTGATGGCCGTTAAGGCAAGCTAACAATTTTATTAATCGGATATGGATGGGATAGTTTACTTATTTTAGCCATTAAATATTATAGTATGAAACTTTCAGCACCAACTCAAATTTTATGGGTAATAGCAGTAATGATAGGGATTTGTGGCATTATTGGCCATTTAACACCCGTTAAATATTTAACTGAACACAAGTTTATGTTAGTGATGATAGGCTTTGTGCTTTTAGTAATTGGTACGGTGTTTAGAAAAGCTTAGTTTTTTGTTGACTGCTTTAGGTCTTGCAAAATAATATCACTGTAAGAATCGGCTATATACTCGCAAGGACTTATATTATAATAGTCAGCATATTTATTTACCTGTTCCTTTAATTTTTCAATACCCAGGCTGCCAGTAGTATCTATTGCTTCTACCTCTATAAAATTTCCCAAACCTGGGAGATGGTCAAAATGAAATTTTACATTATCAATAAAGTATATCCTTCTTTTTTTCTCCACAATCACTTTTATGCCATGGAGCTTTATAAGAATATCTTTTAAAGAATTGTCAGGGTTATGTTTGTATAAAAGAATATCAGATTGCCTTGCCCCGGCTGTGTTTTGTCTATCATAATAAATGAGAGCGTTTTCAATATTGCCTTCTCTTAATTTTAATCTTCCCTGGGTTACATTAAAATAAGTATCTGTTTGATTGTCTTCCCCAATAAATGTAGGGTTGAGTAAAAGCAATTTCTTTTCCAGATCATCTAAGTCTTCGGTTTTTGCTTTGAACTCAAAATTAAGGATGCCCATAGCATTACTTTTTAGGTTTCATTAATCTATCGATAGCAACAAACAGAAATGACAGCAATAAAAACCCACCTGTTAATATGCCACTTTGTAAAATAACTTTATTATATCCAAGTTTAGTTACATCAATAAAAGGATAAGGATAAAATGAAGTTATTGCCCCAAAGATCAGTATCCATATAAAATAAAAAAGTGGATATAAGAGCCAGGAAAAAGTATTCCAGTTTAATTTTCCTTTAACCACGAAAAATAACCAGTACAACAGGAACATAAGCGGAATAACCGAATGGAGTAATTCATCCGCAATCAATTGTAATCCGGCAGGATGCCATAAATACCGTAAGACTGTATTGTAAACTATACCAACTATTAAAATATAAACTGTAATTGCTGTTGCTACGCCGGGCCTTGAAAAGAATTTTGCCGCCTGTGAGTAAGGCCTTAATAAAATAAAAGAACAATATATAGCGACAAGGAGATTAGTGAGCAGAGTAAAAAAACTAAAATAACGTGCAATAGTTTCAGGGATGGAAACTACTCTGTTTTGGATGATAAGATAAAACTGAAGTACCAATGCAAACCAACCTAAAATGGCTATTAAGGCTAAATAGATATGTTTTGGTTTTGATGACTGCATTATCAGGAATAGATAAATATTATTTCTTTTAAAATCGTATTACTACAATTTCATCAATCATAAACTTAAGTTTACTGCCGCTCACAGCATCGAATTAATAGTTGCACGCTTCTCTTTTTAAGATCATCCCATTGCCGAACACAACTTCTTTTACATTTTTAAAAACCATCTTTCCATTTTTTTCTTCCATATTGCCATAACCCTCCCTGGCAATACTATCTTTTACCAAAAAAATTACCTGCCTTACTGATTGGGTACCTTCTGACATGAATTTATAATCGGCAACCAATGTATCGCCTTTCATTTGCCCCTCAAATTCGCCTGAGTTACTATCCTTTTGATGTAGTCTATAAATAAGGCTGCCGGTAATACCGTTTTCAAAAACTTCCACTTTCAGCCGTACGGTATCTTTCTTTGAAATACTTGCATAGCATGTGGAAACGGGGATTTGAATTTTGTTCTCAACAGTTTTTGCTGAGTCTATAGCTATGGATGATGTCTTTTCCTGATCTGAATTATTATTACACGAAACACTAAGTGTAATTGCAAAAAATAATAGCAAGGATAATTGTTTCATATTTAAAATGTTTATAAAACTTAGATTAATTATTCAATTTTATCTCAAACATCTTTGGCCATCGTTTGCCTGTGATATATAATTTTTTTGTTGCGCTGTCATAAGCTATTCCATTCAAAACCTCACTGCCTAAATTCATATTATAAGTAGCATATTGGGCTAAAATTCCTTTAAGATCCATTTTACCAATTACGTGCCCGTTTGAAGTATCAATTTTTAAAATATCATCTGTCTGCCACCGGTTCGCATAAACATAGCCATCAATGTATTCCAATTCATTTATCATGTCCAGGGATCCGGTATTATCCGCAACAGAAATAATTTTCAATTGCTTCATATTATTTTTCTCTTCATCAGGCAGAACATAATACAGCTTATCAGAGCCATCACTAATAATTAAACTGTTGCCGTCATTAGTTATTCCCCAGCCTTGATATGGCCAGTTCAAGGTTTTTATAGGTTTGGAAATATTCCCAATATCATACACAAAAATTTTGTTACTCTCCCAGGTTAGCTGATAAATTTTATTTTTAAAAATGGTTATGCCTTCGCCAAAAATGGTACTATCAGGGATCAAATATTTTTCTTCAACCTTACCTGTTTTAGGATCAACAATTCTTAAAGTGGAATTTTTAAATTCCCCGGTGCCTTCATATAACTTTCCATTATAAAATTGCAAACCCTGTGTAAAAGCGGTTGTGTCGTGAGGAAGTACGGCAAC
Source organism: Chitinophagaceae bacterium (assembly GCA_037721545.1). GTDB lineage: Bacteria > Bacteroidota > Bacteroidia > Chitinophagales > Chitinophagaceae > Ginsengibacter. The sequence continues at coordinate 264 of JBBJOK010000129.1, read as the reverse complement.
AATGGAAAAAGTAATGGGCTGGGGCGCCGGTACGCTACTTGTAGGATTCGTATCAACCTGGTTATCCTCTGTATTACATGAGGCAAATAAAAAAATAAATAATACAGAGTAAGTTCTTGCAAGCATAATCAATTTATACATAAAAAGTAATTAACGCAGCATAATTATTTCTTTACAAATTTTAATTCGCTAACAATATTTTGCGCATCAGCAAATTTGTCAATAATAAAAACTACATAGCGGATATCAACCATAATATTTCTG